>JAEYWB010000632.1 GCA_023429275.1 Planctomycetota bacterium | reverse complement strand
CCGTCGAACGGGCTCTGGCATTGCCGCTCCAGGCAGGCGTCCTTTCCGCTCCGGACCGGAGCGAAGTTCGGAAGGAAGCGGTTCTTGTCGGCGTCCCACCCCCAGGTGGAGTTGATCTCGTCGGCGCTGCGATGCACCGAGCCTTCGAAGCCCCCCACGAAGTGGCCGAGCCCGTAATTGTGGCCGACCTCATGGCTGAACTCGTTGTGGAGCGTGGCGTCGAGGGTGACGATTCCGCCCCCCCCCGAGCCCCCATGCACCACGATCCCCTCGGCCGCGTACTTGCCGCGACTGCAGTGTGCCGCCAGCTGCGCGGCGACGTAGGGATGGCTCGATTCCCCTTCCCCCGCCGTGCAGTGGAGTCCGTAGTTGGCGTTGTCGATGCCGTGCGAAATCAGCTCCTTGCCGATGCTCTGGCGCATGGTCCCTTCGTGCCAGCCCCCTTTGCTCGGGTCGTGATCGGTCAGCAGCGTCCCGGTCGGGAGCATCACCTCCGGAAGCGGCAGCGGCGCGTACTGGCTCACGATCAGCCGGCTGGCCGGGACGGTTTGAAAATACTCCCGATGCGCTTCGGGATCCTTCGCAAAGTGGAACGCGTTGCGCGGCGGAACCAGCATCCCGACGTCGATCGTGTGAATCAGCAGCTCGGTCGGAGCCCCGATCGTCAGATCGGTCAGTTCGCCGCTCGAGGTTCCCTGCTCAAACTTGAGGCTCACGCCGGAGACGATCCACTCGGCCGGAAGGACGCCGCTCCAGGCGTCGCTGGCATAGGTCAGTCCCTGGTTCTCGAGCTCACCCTCGTGAATCCACTGACCGCCGACGTGCTTGAAGTGCAGTGCCTGGCCGCGGGTGATCTCCACGGCCCGGCCGCTGTGGTGAATGCTCGACCCGTAGCCGGCCGCCGAGCGGACGCGCACGACTTTCCCCTCGAGCTTCGTCGCTTCCGGCAGGTAGATGTCGCGGACCCACTGACCATCGGCGGTCTGGATCTCCACGATCGGTCCCTTCCGCAGCTGATTGAGCAGGAAGGTCCCCTTCGGTTCGCTCAGCTTCTCGAGATCGCGCCGGTTGTTGATGACACTCGTGGCGGTCGCTTCCGTCTTGAAGTCGATCTTCCCGTCCGGGATGCCGTCGACGGAGTAGGCGGTCTTCGGCAGCTTCTCCGGCGGGTCGAGAGTGACCGAGCCGAGAGTCTTCCCTCCCTTCGCTCGAGCGGTGACGACGATCGGCGTCCCATCGCTCTGGAGCGGCCGCACAATCACGAGGGTCTTGCGGAAGCCGATCAGGTGTGGCTGGCGGTCCCCCGCGCGAGCGTGCGCCGGCACGATCTGGCTTTGAGCGAACTGCACCCTCGCCGCCAGAGAGCCTTTCAGATCGTTGATCGGCCTGGTCGTGTTGAAGACGAGCGGCGTAGCAACCGGCTCTGCCGCAAAGACGGGAGCCGCGGTCACGGCCACCATCAGCAGGCCGTTCAGTGCGGACTTCCAGCCGTCAAATCGAGACCGTCGCCTCGCGGATTCACACATCGTGGACTCTCGTAAGCCATAGCCGACTTCGAGCGACCCGTGGCATGCCGACAATCGCTCGCAAGCCACGATGGTGCAGACGCCAACCGTGAGCGTCAACGTGATATCGGCACCATATCCAGAACATCGCCGGATATCAGCGATATCAATTGATGGACGCTTATGGTTGCCAGTCGGGAAGCAATTCCGGAGCATCGACACCCTGGTTCTGCGACGGTCTTCCCGGGGAGAGTGCGAGTGATGGTGTTGTCGATGCGGCGGCTGTGGGGCGGATTCCTGCTCATGACCGCCATGTGCGTGCTGGATGCGAGACCGGCGGCGGCCCAGGAACGCGGGCCGATCATCCTGGCTCACCGCGGAGGAGCCCACGAGTTCGAGGAGAACACGATGGAAGGATTCCGCGCCTGCTACGAGCGGGGAATCCGCGGCTTCGAGACCGACATCCGCATGACGAAGGATGGCGCCCTCGTGATCCTGCACGACGACAGCCTCGACCGGACCCACAACGCCAAGGGAGCCGTCGAGGAGCAGACCGTCGCCGAGCTGGAAGGGGTCGTCACGAAGAAAGGCCAGAAGCTCCTGTTCCTCGACGAGTTCCTCGCCTACTTCGCCGACAAGCCCGACGTCTACATCGAGCTCGAAATGAAAACGAGCAACAAGTCGCTCTACCCCGATGAGCGGATCGCGGAGTACTGCGGGGCCCTCTACGCCGCCGCCGAGAAGCAGAAGGCGAAGGGGGCGACCTACGTCTATTCCTCGTTCGACGAACGGCCGCTCCTGGCGATCGAGGCTCTCGACCCCAAGGCCCCCCTCTCGCTCATCGCCGGCAAGCCCTGCTCGGCGGAGTTCATCAAGCGGGCCAAGGAGCTCGGGGCCGACCGCATCGCCTGCCAGCTCTCAGGGACGTCCCGGACCGCCGTCCAGGAGGCCCACAAGAACGGCCTCCTCGTCAACTGCTGGCCGGGTGGCAGCCCCCTCGACTACTACATGGCCCTCGGCCTCGGGGTCGACGTCCACTGCACCGACATCCCGACGGTCATTCAGGGGATCAAGGAGAAGCTGGCCGCGAAGGAGTAGACCACCGCACTGACATATACGGCCCTGCATATATGTTTGAACAACAGTTGTTGACACGACGGTCCCGCGGGGTTAACATCGCGATGGCCCCCCTCGACCGGCGACCGCACTGAGGACGGGGGAGGCAACCGGCAGGATCCCTGGCGGACCGTGCCGTCCGACCAACGACAGTCCCTCGAGGTGACAGCATGTCCAGTCGCATCGCGAAGTGGGTCGGGGCGATCGTCGTGATCCTTCCACTCTCTGGCGTCGTGCTCGGCGATGACCCGGCGCCCACGGGGCCGCCACAGGCGGGTTCGAACGCGGCGGCCCCTCCCTCGGTCCCGGCCGATTCCGCACCTGCTCCGACGGTCGCCGCGGCCCGCGAACGGGCCCGGTTGATGCATGACTTCTACTCCTCCACGCTCGACGTGTTGCACGACCGCTACTTTCATGGCGACCGGGCGATGGTTCCGGCCCGGGCGATGGAAGACATCTTCGAGCGGATGGAAAAGTCGTCCCGAGCACAGGCGCGGTGGATCTCGGTCAACACCAACGCGATGAGCGTCAACCACGAGCCGCGAACCGACTTCGAGAAGAAGGCCGCCACCGCCCTCGCCGCCGGTAAGGGAGACTTCGAAGCGGTGGAAGGAACGGTGTACCGTCGCGCCGCTCCGATCCCGCTGACGGGGGGCTGTATCGGCTGCCACACCGGCTTCTTCAAGGACCAGCCCAAGACGCCGCGGTTCGCCGGCCTGATCATCAGCATGCCGATCAGCGATCCCTCCCCGGCCGCCGTGGACAAAGCTCCCCGCTGAAACACGCTTCCTGTTCCTCCCCCGACCAGGCCTCCGGCCGTTGCAAGCCTCCTCGGACGCCGACCTGGCGTTCGATGAGCGCCGCGGCGCCCCGGATCCGGACGAACGGATAAGCGGACGACTTTTCCGGTTCATTCGTGAACGGGCTCCGCTGGGTTGAATTCTCGTCCCTCGTGGTGCCCCAGACCCGGCCACTCCATCCTGTCTTCACGAATAAGGCTGGCCAACACTCGGGAAGGGGCGTCGACCGGCCACCCCGCCGGCAGGACAGCGGTCGGCCGGGCTCTGCCGTGCGAGCCCGAAGAAGGGACGTCTTTGCACTTTGCTTGCGGCAAACCGAGGAATCTCCCCCCGTTTTCTCCTCGCTCTGGTAGCCTCCAGGGGGTGAGCTTCGCGGCGCCGCACGGTTTTCGATGGTGAGCGGGTTCACCCCCCGGAGGAGTGGCGTATGGCGCACGAGACAGGCCGGTTTGTCGCAGTCGACGTCGATGGCCGCGAGCACATCGTGGTCATGGAATCGGTGAAAGGTGAGTCGGATCCGACGATCGAGCTCAGAACCGCCAACGGCATGCGGCTGCGTCGGGTGGAAAAAGGGGTCTACGAAGTCATCCAGACCTGGCGGATCCTTCGATCCAGCGACCCATCGGCTCCATAGCGGCAGCCACAGGGCGGTCCTCAATCGTGCTCTCCCCGGCAGCCATGTAGCGTGCTATGGTGGGACTCCGCAAAGTCGCGGTTTGACGCGCGCCGCCCCAGATCCGGACGAACGGATAAACGGACGACTTTTCCGGTTCGTTCGAGGACGAGCCTGGCTCCGCTGCGCCGAATTTTCGTCCCTCGTGGCCATTTCCCGTGACGAGCCCCACTCCGCGCGGAGTCGGGCAGAGACTTGCCCCCGTTCGAGCCGACAGGGAACCCCCGGCACACCCCCCGACCGTCGATCGGCAGGCAGGTCTCAATGACGGCCATTCCGATCTGTCGCCACAACTCGGTCGGGGCGAATTTCGCTGGCCAGGTCGCCGGCTCGCAATGACCTCGCTCTTTCGTCCCTGGCGGGACTCACTCATCCTGAACCTCGCCTGACCCCCCGTTGAAACGGGGGGCGATGTCCTTTCGTCCCTGGCGGGACTGAGGGTCGCATACCACCTCTCCCCGGTTGCCGCGGCGCCCGTCGTCTGCCAACCTGGCGACGGCGTCGAGCGGGGCTCGCGCCGCGTGACGAGGCCCGGGCCGATCGATGAACGTTCGCTCTCTCAACCGCTACTTCTACGCCGACTCGATCGAGGCGTTCTCCTCACGCGGCACCGACGAGATCCTCGGTACCATTGCCATCGCCAACTCGTTCCCGCTCACCGTCGAACAGCGCGACGCCTGGGTGATGCAGATCGACATCCTCCGGGAAGTCTTCGCCCGGCTGGCACTCCCGGGGCACCTGTACTTCGAGTATTCGATCCCACGGCTCGGGCGGCGGGTCGATGCCGTCGTCCTGGCCGGCGGTGTGCTGTTCGTCATCGAGTTCAAGGTCGGGGAAGCGGGGTATCCGCCCCAAGCGGTCGACCAGGTGTGGGACTACGCCCTCGACCTCAAGAACTTTCATGAGCCGAGCCACTCCCTCGTGATCGCGCCGATCCTCGTCGCGACCGAGGCCGCACCGGTCAGCGACAAAGTCGTCACCCACAGCGATCGGCTGCTCGAGCCCCTTCGCTGCAACGCCGAGACCCTCGCCCCCACGATGCAGCGGGTCCTGGAGTTCGCCCGCGGGCCGGAGATCGTCGCGGCCGACTGGCAATCCGGTCGGTACTGCCCGACGCCGACGATCATCGAAGCGGCAACCGCCCTCTACCGGGGGCACTCGGTCGTCGAGATCTCGCGGAGCGATGCCGGAGCCAAAAACCTCACCTCCACGACCAGCACGATTGCCGAGATCATTCGGGACGCGCGCGAACACTCGCGGAAGGCGATCTGCTTCGTGACGGGTGTTCCGGGAGCGGGAAAGACGCTGGTCGGGCTCGATGTCGCCACGACGCACATCGACAAGGACGATGAGCTCCACAGCGTGTTCCTGTCGGGGAACGGCCCACTCGTCAAAATCTTGCGGGAAGCCCTCACGCGGGACAAGGTCCGCAG
>JAEYWB010000629.1 GCA_023429275.1 Planctomycetota bacterium | reverse complement strand
CGGTGCTCGGGGACAGGCTCGGGAG
Source organism: Planctomycetota bacterium (assembly GCA_023429275.1). Classification (GTDB taxonomy): domain Bacteria; phylum Planctomycetota; class Planctomycetia; order Planctomycetales; family Planctomycetaceae; genus Planctomyces_A. The sequence continues at coordinate 2,868 of JAEYWB010000629.1, read as the reverse complement.
GGCGGGACGAAAGCGTAAACGAGCCTCTGAGGCGCCCTCCTCTTCGGGAATTCGGAGGGGGGACCCGGGGATTTGGACGAACGTTCTTCCCCAGTCTGTTGTGCTAACACGTCGCGAACCCGGGTCGCTCGTTCGGGTCCCGTCCGTGGCAGCAATTCCTGTCCCCGCAGCACCTTGACTCTCCGGGCCAACTGTGCAAACTAGGAGACAGCGGTGCTTTTCGATTGGTTTCTTGGCGGAGATCCCGCATGTCGGCGACCCAGTCCTCCTCCCCTCCTCCCGCGCCTCGTAAACCATCGTTTGTCGGGGGGATGATTGAGTCCGCGACGACCTGGGTGAAAGAGAACGGGCTGTGGTACCTGACGAGCATCGGCGCTCACGCTCTGATTCTCGGTGCCCTCGGATTGCTCGGCGGAGTCGTGCACCAGGTCGCCACGACCGGCGAGGCGCCGCTGCTGGAATCAGTGATCGACACGACGGTCCCCGAAGTCCCCATCGAGAAGTTTGAAGTCGACAACGCTTCCGTCGACGTTTCCGAGCTTTCGACCGACACGCTGACCCTCACCACCGCTCCCGAGGTGATGGCCCAGGAAGCGATGTTCATCGACAACTCCGACACCTTCGTCGAAGGTGGAGGGGGCGGCATGGAGACCGCCGCCGCAGCAGATTTCGGCGGCCTCGGCGGATTTGCCCTCGGGTCTGGTCCCGGTGCTGCGGTGACGGTCGGCGGCCTCGGCTCCACCGGCGTCGGTGGTAAGGGGGGAAGCGGCACCGGCGGCGAAGGATTCGGCGGCCGTGGCCAGGGAAGCCGCGAAGCGATGGCGGGGGCTTATGGCGGCACGCGTTCCTCGGAACGGGCGGTGGCCGGTGGCCTGAACTGGCTGGCCCGTCACCAGAACCCGGACGGCTCGTGGAGCTTCGACGCGTACCACGGCAACTGCAAAGACAAGACCTGTGCCGGCGAGCCGGACAAGGAGGGGAAGTTCCCCGGCCTCGGCGACGCCAAGAGCGATCCCGGCGCGACGGCCATGGCCCTCCTCCCCTTCCTCGCAGCGGGCCAGACTCCGGAATCCGCCGGCCCGTACCGCCAGATGATCAATCGGGGGATCGGCTATCTCGTCCGCCAGCAGAATCCGAAGACGGGTGCTCTCTACGGTAAGACCGGCGGGGGCCCGCGGATGTACGTTCACGGCATTGCCGCCATCGTCCTGTGTGAAGCCTACGGGATGACGAGAGAGCCCTCTCTTCGACTCCCCGCTCAGCGGGCGATTCAGTTCATCGAGGCTTCGCAGCATCCCGATCAGGGGGGCTGGCGGTACTACGTGGCCGGCGAAACGCCGACCGGCGGCGACACCTCGGTCGTCGGATGGCAGCTGATGGCTCTCAAGAGCGCCAAGATGGCCGGGCTTGAAGTGAATCCGAAGAGCCTCGAAAAGTCTCGCGTCTTCCTGAAGCTCGCCTCGGCCGGAAAGGCGGGCGGCCTGTTCTGCTATGAGCCGAAGGGCTCCCCTTCCCCGTCGATGACGGCGGTCGGCCTGCTGGGGATGCAGTTCCTCGGTATCAAGAAGGACGACCCGGCCATGGTCGAGGGAATGAACTACCTGATGTCGAACCTGCCCGGCAAGTATGCCCGCGACTCGTACTACTTCTATTACGCGACGCAGGTCATGCACAACATCCCCGGCCCCCAGTGGGACCAGTGGAACCGGGCGACGCGTCGGTACCTGATCGAAACCCAGGTCAAGGACGGATGCGCCGAGGGGAGCTGGGACCCGAACAAGCCGACGGTCGACCGTTGGGGCAAGACGGGGGGCCGGCTGATGGTGACCGCGGTCAACACGCTGAACCTCGAAGTCTACTATCGGTTCCTGCCACTCTATAAGCTGGATAAGGACGGGACGTCGACCGTCGACGCTTCGAAGCTGACAGAGACCGGCAAGTAGCTTTCTTCCGACGCGAAAGAAGCCCGTCGGCCCGTCGTCCTTTGCGAGAACCCGCCGCCCCTCCGGCGAGCCGGGTCGAGGGCGACGCCTTGGTGAAAGGGTGAACTGCATGCGTGGCGTTCTTTTCAGTGGTCTCATCACCCTCTGCCTCGCCGTGCTGGCGGGGTGGGCTGTCGCGGTCGAGCCGGTCTTCGAGTTCCTGGATGCCCTCCGCAATGATCGCCAGGGGACGATGGCGATCGCGTACCTGAACATGCTGAAGGAGACGAATCGCGTCCCCCCCGAGCTTCAGGAGGTGTTCGACCTGGAGATGGCCCGTTCGCTGCAGGTCGCGGCTGATGAGACGGTCAACGAGGACGAGGCGGCCAAGTTTCGCAAAGACGCGCAGGCGGCCCTCGACACCTTCCTCAAGACCGGAGCGGAGCACCCGGAAGCGGGCTTCGCGTTCGACACCTACGGCAACCTTGCGATGGATCGCGGCAACAAGCTGACCCGGCAGGCCGCGCAGCAGAAAGACCCCGCCCGCAAAGAGGCGCTCGCTGCCGACGCTCGCAAGGAGTTCGCCGCCGCCAAGCCCCGGTTCGAGGAGGCGGTCAAGCGGTTCGCTGTCCGGCTCGCGGATGCCGAGGCCGAAGTCAAAGCGGCGATCGACCAGAGCCAGAACAAGAGGGGGAACGTCAAGTTCAAGCGGGCCGCACAGAGCGCCGATCAGCAGCGGTACTTCGCCGAGAACGATTGGCTCAACGCCCGGTTCAAGCTGGCGATGCTGAATTACTACATCGCCCAGACCTACTCCGACGTCAAGAACCCGGAAGTCCAGAAGAGCCTGAACGCGGCGATGACCGCCCTCGACCTGATCTATCAGGGCTACCGGGAGGCCCGCCCCGGCGTTCTGGCTCACTTCTGGCACGGCATGGCGCTGAAG
>JAEYWB010000691.1 GCA_023429275.1 Planctomycetota bacterium | reverse complement strand
GGACGAGGGAGGAGTGTCGGTGGTTCCTCCGGCGGCGGCGATGATCGCGCCCGCCACGGCAGCCCCTGTCGCGGCGGCTTCGGCGACCGGTGTCCGTTCTCCGCAGAGCTGGAAGAGTTCCCGATTGAAGATCCCGACCAGGGCGTGGAGGCAGGAGGCGACAATCGGCCCGACGAACACGCCCCACAGACCCATCACTTCGAGTCCCCCGAGAACGCACACCAGCGCCAGCAGCGGGTGAAGCTCGGTGTCGTTGTTGAGGGCGTAGGTCCGGACGACGTTGTCGAGCGTCCCGACGAGGACACTTCCCCAGATGGCGAGGCTGACCGCCTGACCCCAGTGGCCTTCGCCGATCAGCACAAGAACGCAGGGGATCCAGACAAGCGACGTCCCGACGAAAGGGATCAGGGCCGCCAGCGTGGCAGCGACCAGCAGGACCATCAGGTGCGAGAATCCGAAGAACCAGAGTCCGATCGCGAGCGCCACTCCCTGGGCGAGTGCGGCCAGAAAGGTCGCCGAAACGACCGCCCGGACGGCGCTCGAAAACTGGGTGAGCATCTGCCGCTGGTACTCGACGTGCAACGGGATCATCCGCTCCGACGCTGCCAGCAGCGCGGGGCCGTCCGCCAGGAAGTAGTAGAGTGCGACCGAGAAGATGAAGAGTCCGGTCGCCATGGCAACGACCGTCGTAAAGGCGATCGTTGCCATACCGATCGTCGTCCCCGCGGCGGTGCTGGCGATCCCCAGCGACCGGTTCCCGATGGCGGTGATCGCCTGCCGGGTGAGCTGCTGGACCTGGGCCTGGACCTCCTCGGGACTCTGCTGGCGGTCTTTGGGGAGCATCGTATTCGTCAGGGCGACGAGCCGGCTGAAGAAGGATTCGGTCTGAACGACCGCCTCGTCCTTCACCCGGTTGACGACGCGGCTCCACGAATCGTTGCTCGAAACATCCTGGGCAAAGGCGAAGAGCTGAAGGGCTGCGACGATGGTCGTGAGCATCAGCGGAACCATGACGACCGACAGGACGGTTGCCGTCGTGAGTCCTGCGGCGACGCGCGGATGCTTCGGCCACTTCGACTGGAAGTACCGCATCATCGGCTGCGACAGAATCGTCGCCACCACCGCGATGAACAGCGGCAGCAGATACGGAGCGATCACCTGGAAGAACGTGATCCCTAGAATGACGATCAGGACCAGCAGGACGATGAGCGAGACGATCCGCGCCATGGGAGGCTTTGCTTCCGGAACATGAGTGGTCGGTTGCCTGCACGATAGGGTCTCGTCAGCCGACCGCACCAGTGCAGCTCTCCGCGGCCGTCGCGTTCATCGAGGCGAAGCGTAGACCTCGATGAGTTTTTCCGCGTGCGTTCGAATCAGGTCCCGCAGCGAGGGAGGCTCGATGACCTCGGCGAACCGGCCATAGCCGAGCACCCACCAGGAGATCTCGTCCACTCCGCTGACTGTCGCCTCGAACTCCAGCGTGCCGTCGGCGTTCCACCGGGTCTTCTGCGTCTTGTGCCACACGACCTGTTCGACGTGGGTGGCGATGGGAGGCCGGAAGCGGACGACGACCTTTGTGTCCTTTTTCCCGTCCCGGACGATCTTCCATGCATTCCCGAGGTACCGGGAGATCGAGAACCGGGGAGGGATCTCGTACCGGTCGTTCGTCGGCTCCGCCCGCTCGATCCGGCCGAGGTGGAACGTGCGGACAGCCCGGTGCAGGGACGACCGCCCGATGAGGTACCACGCCCGGATTCCGAAAAAGACCGAGTAGGGGGCGACGAGCGTCGAGAACGACCGCTGCTCCGAGAGGCTGTGGTAGTGGATCCGCACCTTGGTCCGCTGCTGGAGCGACGCCAGGATCGACTCGAACTGCTGTTCGAAATGGTCCATCTTGACCATCGGCCCCAGATGGATCTGGATCGTATCTCCGACATCTTTCAGTTCCGACTTCGCCTTCCCCGGCAGATTCGCGAGGAACTTGAGGACCGCGTCGCGGGCGGGCCGCAGGAACGGGATCCGCCGGCCGAGCTCATCGCAGGCGAGCACGATGCCGATCGTCTCCTGGCTGGTCAGGGCGGTCGGCGGCAGGAACCGGTCGGCGGGGATCCAGTAGCCTTGCCGGGAATCATCGTGCATGATGGGGAGGCCGGCGTCCGCGAGGAGCTTCAGATCGCGAAACGTCGTCCGGACGCTGCAGCCGCAGAAGTCCGCAAGCTCAACGGCGGAATGCCTCCGGCCGGTCTGCAGGCGTTCGACGACGCCGAACAGCCGCCGGATCTTCCGGACCTGACCCGAACCTCGTTTTCCCGATGTCACGGCCATGGCGACTGATCACCCGGTGCGATGGCGCGGGGCGTTCCCGGCCGGTCGGACATCAGGAGACATCCGGTGGGGGCAGGGAGACGCCTTGGACGACCATTAAGGCATGACTGATTCGCTGCTCGAACTGATTGACCGGAAGGCATCGCTGCCTCCGCGGATGCTCGGCGGCCCCGCCGCCTGCAAGGGAGGCGGCGGCGAGCACGAAATCGACAGGCCCGTCGCCGAGGCCCTGGCCGCGCTGGGGCGGTCAGGGGAGTGGCGAGCCTACACGGGAAGGGGTCTTGCCAGTCTATCCGGGCGGCTGGCCGCTGACCATGGAGGTCTTCTGACCCATCTCTGCAGCAGCGGCACCGTTGCGGTCGAACTCGCGCTTCGTGGTCTCGGGATCGGCCCGGGAGACGAGGTCGTCCTTTCGGCCTATGACTTCCGCGGGAACTTCTCGAATGTCTGCCTGACCGGCGCGACTCCGGTGCTGGTCGATATCGACCCGCTCACCGGGCAGCTCGACGTCTCGCAGATCCCCGCGGCGATCACCCCCGCAACAAAGGCGATCATCGGCTCGCACCTTCACGGAGGACGGGTCGACATGCCGGCGCTTCGGGCGATTGCCGACGAGCGCAAGCTGGCGGTCGTCGAAGACGTCTGCCAGGCCCCTGGCGCCCAGGTCGACGGCCGCATCGGCGGAGCCTGGGGAGACGTCTCGGTCCTGAGCTTCGGAGGTTCGAAACTCCTCTCCGCGGGGCGCGGCGGGGCAGTCCTGACGTCGCGTGATGACGTGCTTCAGCGGATCCGGCTGTATACGAATCGCGGAAACGACGCGTACCCGCTGTCGGAGGTACAGGCGGCGATCGTCCTGCCGCAGTGGGAGCATCTCGCCGAGTGGAACGGCCGCCGCGCCGCCAGCGCCGCGCGATTGTGCCACTGGCTTGACGTGCTCGGCGTCGATTCGCTCGTTCCCTGGGTGTCGGAGTTTGAAGGGACGGCCCTTTACAAGCTCGGGTTCTGGCATGATCCGTCGCGGGGGCCTGAAGGAAGAGGCCTGACTCGCGACCAGTTTGCGACCGCCGCTCAAGCGGAAGGGGTCCTGATCGCCCCGGGGTTTCGCGCCCTGCATGCCTCGCACGCTCGAAGGCGGTTTCGCGCCGCGGGAGAACTTCCGCACGCCACCCTCGCCGACACCCGCGTCCTGACGCTTCACCACACCGCGCTCGAAGGAGACGACCAGAGCCTCGCCGAGGTCGCCGCCAGCCTGGCCAAGGTCCATCGGCACGCCGCCCGCCTCGCGGAGGTCCCGCCACAGGCCGCCCTTCGCTTGAGCTTCGAGTAGACCACGACACTCCCGTCGGAACGGCGACTCGTGCCGGCGTGGCAAATACCCATCTCGACCGAACAGCCGGCGATCAGGCGTTTGAAGTTGCCTTCTTACCGGATCTGCCAGAGGCGGAGCTGATTGTTGCCGCCGGTGACGAACGACCCATCCGGGAGGAAGGCGACTCGCAGCAGGCGATCCGTGGACTCCTGCCGGGAGAGCTCCGTGCCCGTCGCTGCATTCCAGAGACGGACCGAGGTGTCGCTCGATTCGAGGAAGTTCCCGTCGTCGGCATGGGCTCCTCCGGAAACCGAGACTAGGAAGGCCCCGTCCGGCGAGAAGGCGACGGAGCTGACAGGACCCCGGTGTCCGCGCAGGACCAGTCCCGGTTGAAGAGTCTCGGCATCCCGGATCCGGACGACCGCACTCTCCGGATCGTCCCAGCGACCGTTCGTCTCCTTGCGCGCTGCATGTCCGGTGGCGAGTCTCCGGCCGGCCGGATCGACGGCCAGTGAGAGGAGCGATTCGCTGGAGGCGAACCGGAGCGACGTCCCTTCGGAAGCGTCCCACAGGGTGACGCGGCGGTGAAGGAAGTCGCACGTGACGACCCGGTCCGTCCCGGGGATCGCCGAGAGGCATCCGATGAATCCGATGTCACCCGCAAACTGTCGGCGCTCCTGGCCGGTCGCGAGGTCCCACGCGCGAATGCCGTATTCCTCTTTCTTCTCGAAGTCCGAGGAGGCGGAGATCAGCGTTTCGCGTCCGACCTCGCCGACGATGGCGAGCGAGTCGACTCGGCCCTTGTGACCCACGAAGTCGAGGACCTTTTCGCCGGTCTCGAGGTTCCACTTGCGGATCGAGCCGTCGACTGCCGCCGAGACGATGTGCTTCTGGTCCGGCGTGATGACGAGACCGTGAATCGAGCCGTCATGGGCGTCAATCACCCGGACCTGCTCCCGCATCGCCGTGTTCCACAGGCCGATCTTTCCATGAAACGTCCCGCCAACCACCCGCGAGCCATCGGCCGTCGAGGTGAGCGAGAAGAATCCCCCGGCCCCGATCAGCGAGCCGGAGAAGTCGAGAGGAGCAGAGAGGACCGGTTTCGCCGATGTCGCCGCGGCCGGTGTGGCCTGTTGAGACAGCTTGCCGAACGGCGGGACGATCGCCACCCGGAACCCGCACCCCGGATAGCGAAGGTCCGGGACGTTGTACCCGCGGGAGGCGCAGCGGATCAGGTCCGCGCTGTCCCACCACCATCCGCCGCGGCAGACACGGCCGACGCCGGGCTGGGTGCAGACCGGATCGAGCAGCGGCGACTGCGAGTAGAAGGCCTGCTGATGCCAGTCCTGCACCCACTCGTGGGCATTCCCGAGCATGTCGTAGAGGCCGAAAGCGTTCGGCTTCTTCTTCCCGACTTCGTGCGGAGCGTCGTGGTAACCGAACCCGTACCACGCGTAATCCTTCAGCTCGTCCCGGTCGTCTCCGTGGTACCACTTCTCCGGGCTGCCGGCCCGACAGGCAAACTCCCACTGGGCATCAGTCGGGAGCACGTACTCGACTCCCTCCTTTTCGCTCAGCCACCGACAGAACTTACGAGCTTCGTGCCACGTCACCCGGGTGGCCGGGCAGCGGTCCAGCTCTTCAGTCGCCGGTTTCAGCCAGTTGGGAGTGTCGTTCTCCGCGATCTTGTCGGTCGGCTGATAGCCCGTCTCCTCGGCGAACCTCCGGAACTGCGCGACCGTGACCTCTTTCGTGCCGACGTAGTACGGCCGCGTCAGCCGGACCTTGTGCTGCGGACCGTTCGCGTAGGTCATGAACTCAAGCAGCGACTTGTCGAGTCCATCCTGGTGGGTCTTCTTGATGACGTCGTTGATC
>JAEYWB010000489.1 GCA_023429275.1 Planctomycetota bacterium | reverse complement strand
GTTTTGTACGAGGCGATCGGCGCGACTCCTGAAAATCTCGCCAACTCGTTCGCCCGGACCTTCCTCGGTGTTCGCATCGGTTGTGCCCAGTGCCATGACCATCCTTTCGCTCAGTGGAAGCAGGACGACTTCTGGGGAGTGGCCGCCTTCTTCGCGGGGAACAAGCGCGGCCCCAACGGTGAGTGGATCGAAGCGAAGGTGACGAAGATCCGCAACGAGGCGAATTCGACCGAGTACGACGCCCGATTCCTGTGGGGCGAAGTCCCGGTCTTTCCCGCCGACAAGACTCCCCGGCAGGTCTTTGCCGACTGGATGACCTCGCCGTCCAATCCGAACTTCGCGTCGACGGCGGTGAACCGGGTCTGGCAGTACCTCTGCGGCCGCGGGCTGACGCAGGCGGTCGACGACCTCGACACCGCCACTCCGGAGGAGCGAAAGATCCTCGACGAACTGGCGGAGCTGTTCGAGAAGCACGATTACGACCTTCGCTGGCTGATGGCCGGTATCTGCCAGAGCCGGACTTATCAGCGGACCTGCGCATCGGCTGAAGACGACGTGGCAGGGCTTCGACCGGTCAAGACGCTTCTGCCGGAGCAAGTCTACGACTCGCTCGAGCAGGCACTCGCCCTGCCGGTCTCGAAGCTCGACGCGGGACCTCGGCATAACGGCCAGATGAACGAACTGATCGCCCGGCTCAACGAGGCGATCGGCAGCACGCCCGAAGATTTTCGAGGGGGAATCCCGCAGACCCTCCTGATGATGAACGGCCAGATCGTCGCGAAGGCGACCGACCTCGACGAGAGCCGCACGCTGAGGGCGGTTGTGGAAGCCCCGTTCCTGAAGAACGAACAGAAGCTCGAAGCTCTCTACCTCGCGGCCTTTACCCGGCAACCGACCTCCGAAGAGCGGGAGTTTCTGCTTCGATACGTCACCACCCAGACCGATCAGCAGAAGCAGAAAGAGGCTTTCGGGGAGATCTTCTGGGGACTCCTCAACAGCCCCGAGTTTGTCCTGAGCCGGTAGGCCGATTCCCTCGTTCCCTCCGTCCGTACGCCCGTCCTGAAACGCTCCCGGGATCGAAGCTGATGACCGACCTCCGATCGATCGATTTCGCACGCCGGGCTCGTCATGCCCTCCTCGCCTGGTCTGCCCTTCTGCTGGGCGTGGCCTTCCGGGTGGAATCGGTCCGGGCGGAGGACTCCGCCTCGCCGGCTGCCGCGTCCAGTGGTGATGACCGCCTCGACTTCATGAAAAAGTCGGTCGCGGGGTACGACGTGAGGGGGGACGACGGGACGGCGTATCAGCTCGTCACCGAGCCACTCCTTCGTTGGGATAACCCCGTCAGCAAGGTTCCGGACGGCACGATCTTCCTGTGGCAGGACAAACATGGCCGTCCGGCCGCGATTGTCCAGGTCTTCATTGCCGGCGGCACAAAGGATCTGTGGCTCCACGAATTTCAGTCGCTTCGGTCGACACCGTTCGAGGTGAAACTTGGCGCCGCTTCGATCTGGAACCCGCGGCGTGGCGGGGTCGAACTGAAGCCGCTCGAAGGGGCTCCGGTGCCGGCCGGGACAAAGCCTGGACGACTTTCGCAAATGCGGCAGCTCGCCAAGAGATTTGCCGCGCAAGATGAGTTCGAAGACAACGGCCGATGGGAGCTGCGACTCCTCGCGACGCCGCTGCACCGCTACGACGCACATGCCGAAGTCCTCGACGGGGCGATCTTCGCCTTCGCTCACGGGACCGATCCGGAAGCTCTGCTCCTGCTCGAAGCCCGCAAGGAGGGGGATTCCTCCGTGTGGCACTACGCCCTCGCTCCAATGACGGGCTATGCCCTTCGGATGAGCGACCAGGGGAAGGAGGTTTGGACGATCGCGGCCCGCAAGGCCCCGTACGACCGCAAGGAACCATTTATCTGCATTCCGATCCCGACGGAAGGCAAGCCCTGACGGACCGTGTGACCCCGACGTCCCCTGCCCGATTCTGGAGTTCCCGGATGTCCGCCCCCTGCGCCCAACGCGATCTGCTGCGATGTCTCATCGCCGGAATCGCGTTTGTTCTTTCGGTTGTTTCGGGACTCGCGGAAGAACCAGTGGCCGGTGCCGACCGTCTCGACTTCATGAAGAAGTCGGTCGCGGAATATCTGGTGAAGTCTCCGGCCGGTGATCTGAAGCTTGTCCCCGAACCGCTGCTCCGCTGGGACAATCCGGTGAGCAAGGTGCCGGATGGCACGGTGTTTCTCTGGAACGACCGGCAGGGGCGGCCCGCGGCGATCGTCGGCGTCTACAGCTCCGCCAGGGACTGGTGGATGCACGAATTCCAGTCCCTCACGACTGACACCCTCGAGGCAACCCGCGGCTCCACGCCTGTCTGGGCTCCGATCGCCGCCGGGATCGAGTGGAAGATCCTCGCCGAAGCGCCGGTCCCCGCGGAATCGAAAACGGCCCGGCTCGCCCAGATGCGGCAGCTCGCGCGGAGGTTCGAAGTGGAGGATCGATTCGAGGGAAAGGGTGAGTGGGAGCTTCGGCTCCTGACAACGCCCCTCTATCGCTACGGCGAGGAGCCGACCGAAGTCCTCGACGGGGCGATCTTCGCCTTCGCTCACGGGACCGATCCGGAACTGTTCGTGATGTTCGAGGCCCGCCCGGGAACAACGGAGAGGGGAGACGATCGAACCTGGATGTATGCCCTGGCCCCGATGTCGAGCTACGCCATGGACGTCAAAGACCAGGGCCGCCTCGTCTTGTCGCTCGAGCAGCGCAAAGGTCCGCAGGATCCCCGCAAGCCGTTTTTCCGCGTCCGTTATCTCCCCTGACACGCCTGGCATCCGGTCCCGGAGACTCTCCCATGTTCCATCACTTTTCGCGTCGCGCCGTGCTGCGAATGTCGTTGGCCAGCGCGTTGGGAGTTTCCTACTCGGGCTGGCTGCCGCGGCTCGCCCGCGCGGCGGAGACCCAGGCCGGAACCAAGGGGCGCAAAGCGTGCATCCTTCTCTGGATGCCCGGCGGGCCGAGCCAGACCGACACCTTCGATCTCAAGCCCGGTCACGCGAACGGCGGCCCGTTCAAGGAGATCGAGACTGCGGCTCCCGGCGTCCGCTTCAGCGAGCACCTGCCGCTGCTCGCGAAGGAGGCGAAGGACCTCGCCATCATCCGCAGCCTGACCTCGAAGGAGGGAGACCACGGCCTCGCGACACAGCTCAGACGACCGGTTACCGCCCGATGGCCGGCGCCCTCGACTATCCGAGTCTCGGCGCGATCGTCGCCAAGGAGCTCAGCCGCGAAGACGACATGCTCCCCGGCTACGTCAGTGTCTCCCCGTTCCGTTTCGGCGACTCGGGAGGAGCCGGATTCCTCGGGCCGAACTACGCGCCCCTGACGGTGACGGGATCGAGCGACGATCCCGAGGCCCGGGCCAACCTGTCGATCGAGAATCTCGCCCCCCCGGCCAGAACGACCCCGGAAGCGATGAAGAGCCGGTTCGAGATCCTGACCTTCCTTCAGGACGACTTCCGGAAGAAGGCGGACGGCGCCTCGACCGCCGCCCACCGGGCGAACGCCGAGAAGGCGAGAAAGATGATCGAGTCGCAGGCGAAGCACGCCTTCAAGCTCGAAGAGGAG
>JAEYWB010000446.1 GCA_023429275.1 Planctomycetota bacterium | reverse complement strand
AGGAAAGAGACCGTCGCCCCCTCGATCGGGGCGTTCTTGTAGGTCACATGGCCCGAGGCTGGACCAGGCTGCGGCCGATTGGAGCTGCTCGACCGCCCGCCCCCGCAGAGCAGAATCCCGGCCGTCAACACGATGCCTGCCCGACGCGCACTGCACAACATGACGCCCCCCTCAAGTCATGAGATCGGAAATCCTATCGGCCTCGGCCAGCTCTGAATGCGATTCTGCCTCGCTCAGTGGCCGACTGTCAAACTCCCGTTCGCAATTCAAGTCTCCGCGGCACAACACCATCGAAGACTGTAGACGCCTGCCGCTGCGAATCACGGCGTGCTTCGTGGCACACTTTCGGATGAGCAGAGATGGACAAGTCGACGCTAACAGAACGAACGCATCAAAATATACTTGACCGTCCGAAATGCCACGTTTATCGTCGGATAATCGGCTGTGGTATTTCCTGATCGCGGCCCCTCATCCTGACTCAACGGCCATTCCCGTCTCGAAGCTCTCCGCTTCGCATCTGTCTCTTCCTGTTTCGACTGAACTTGGAAAGAGGTGCTTGATGTCATCCCTTCGTTTGCGGCTGCGCGGCTTCACGTTAATCGAGCTGCTGGTCGTCATCGCGATCATCGCGGTCCTGGTCGCCCTCCTCCTTCCCGCAGTCCAGCAGGCGCGCGAGGCGGCCCGAAACTCGCAGTGCAAGAACAACCTCAAGCAGCTCGGCGTCGCCCTTCACAACTACCACGAAACGTTCGGTTCCTTCTGCGATCTGCGCGGAGGGCCGAACGATTCCCGCAACGGGGACTCTTCGGGCCTGGTCCGCCTGCTCCCGTACATCGATCAACAGGCGATCTACAACCGCATCGCGGAGCGGACCACCCCGCCTGTCTGCTGGGATGCCAATTTCCTGCCGTGGGCGAGCCAGATCCCCTCGCTCCTGTGCCCTTCGGCTCCGTTGCCGACTTCCAATCCCGTCGGAGGGGTCAAACTCAAGTCGTACCATTTCTGCGTCGGTACGACGATCACCGACAACTTTGCCGGCGCGACGAACGGTCTCTTCCAGTTCAGCTTTAATGGCTACAAGCGACTGCGCGACTGCACGGATGGTGCGAGCAACACGATCGCCATGTCGGAAAAGGGTCTCGGTCTCCCCGCCGGCCGGTCATTGATCGGACTGAGCGCCTGGAACGTCCCGGGCGTGGCGACCAATCCGCTGGCCTGCCTGGCCCTGGTGGGATCGGACCAGAAGTATGTCGCGTCCGCGAGCGTCAGCACGTGGCCGCAGGGATCGCTCTGGCCGTTCGGCCATCCGCACTGGAACGCCTTTACGACGATCATTCCTCCGAACGGTCCCTCCTGCACGTCGCACAACAATGACAACCTGAGCAATGCCAACGGCATCTACACTCCCAACAGCTATCACACAGGTGGCGTCAACGTCCTGATGGCTGACGGCGCGGTGATCTTCGTCAGCGAGAACATCGACGCGGGCAACTACGGCTCAGGGAGTCCCCCCAATTACGGCGTCTGGGGAGCGATGGGGACGGCCAACAACAACGACAAGGTCGGCGCCTTGTGAATCACGTCGACACAGGCGGCAGGGCGCTCATCGACGAATGGCCTGCGGCAGTTTCTGACGACCGGATCGAAGCCGCGAATCACCGGTGACCTCGAGCTTTCGATCCGGTCCGCTTCGCTCCCTCAGTGGGAGAGCACCGCTATTGGGGCGAGACTCCCAGCTCTCTTCGAATTTCCGCCGGAGACGATAGCGGAGCGGCGTAGTCCGGCGCGATGCGGAGCACGTCGCTCACGATCTCGCAGGTCGGATGAAACCGGTGGAACCGCTTCAGCCCTTCTTCCGTCACCTTCGTTCGCGTCAGGTCGAGAGAACGGATATCGACCGCAGACGCCAGGTTCAGCAGCCCCGTGTCAGTCAGGTCGCAGTCCGTCAGCGATACGGAGACGAGCCTCCCGCATCGCGCGATGCTACGAGCGAGTTCGTCGGAATCGGTCTGACGTGAGAAGATCACCGACGAGTGGTCACCGAAGGTCACTTTCTCCAGCAGACCGCGATCCTCGGCCGAAAGGGGTGGCTCCCCATCGTGTCGGAACATGTGAATGATCGGAACCTTCATGCTCTTCAGGCTCTCGGTGGTGAGCGTCTGGCCGGGCGACCGCTGCGGGTCTTCCCCGTTCAGCCGGACTCCCCGAGCCAGCAGCCGCTCTGCCAGAGGAAGGACCGGGTCTCGACCTGCAACCCGTGGCTGTCCGCTCGGCCCCACGACGATTCGCAAATCGGGATTGGCGGCCTGGAGTGATTCGATCACCGCCGGATCGAGGTCGAAGGGCTGGCCCCCGCTTGAGCTTTCGTAGATCCGCAGCATCCTCAGATGCGGCACGGAGCCCAGGTCGGCGAATGCCGGCGGATAGGACGTCCAGACATCGAGACATCGCAACGAGGTGATCTCCTTGACGAACTTCCAGGAGAACTCGGTCGCACCGAGCCCGGTCGTCATCCGCGACAGCCCTCCCGACCGCTGGAGCGTCGCGAGATAGTCGGTCGTCGTGCCGGCGTTGCCGATCGCCAGAACTTGCAGCACCGGCATGGCGGCTAGCGCGTCGATGTAACGGTCCGCGTCGTTGTTGCTCGGAACCGAAAGCCCCTTGAGATGACCGGCGGCGGCAAGAGAACCCATCGACTCAGGGCCCCGCGGCGGCCGCCCCGGAGGCAATTCGACCGAGTACACGACGAACGGCGACGAGGGGAGATCCTCATTCGAATCGACGTTCCGGAAGCCGGGCTCGATGACGAGCCGGCCCTGCAGATTCAAAACCATCCGGGCCAGATCCCGTTCGGGATCGCTTGCTGGATCAGAACGTGATCCAGCCGAAGCCCGCGCGACCTCCGCCGGTGTCCGGAGAGGCAAACTGAAGTCCGGCTGCAGCT
>JAEYWB010000413.1 GCA_023429275.1 Planctomycetota bacterium | reverse complement strand
GCTGCTCGCTCTCCACATGATGACTTGGTGGTGAACCTCCTTTCCCCCTCAAGAGAAGCCGGTTCTAACGCTCAGGACGGCTCGACCTGGAAAAATGCCCGAAACCGAACCGGGCCGGCCGGGGCAGGTGTCCTCTCTTGCCGGATCGGGTATTTTTCATCGCCCGAGTCCCGTCCGAAGCGAGCCATGCCCCAGCGAACCGCCTCAATCCAGCGAAAGACCGGCGAGACCGACATCTCCCTGTCCCTCAATCTCGACGGAACCGGCACGTCCGACATCCAGACCGGTGTCGGCTTCTTCGATCACATGCTGACGCTGCTGGCGAAGCATGGTCTGTTCGACCTGCAGGTGAAGGCGGTCGGCGACCTCCATGTCGACCACCATCACACCGTCGAGGACACTGGCATCTGTCTCGGCCAGGCCCTTCTGAAGTGCGTCGGCGACAAGCGGGGGATCAACCGCTACGGGAGCATGACGCTGCCGATGGAAGACACGCTCGTGACCTCGGCGGTCGACCTGAGCGGGCGATTCTGGTTCATCGACAAGTTCGAGTTCCCGTCGGAGAAGATTGGCGAGTTCGACACGCAGCTCGTCGAGGTCTTCTGGCAGGCAGTCGCAGCGAACGCGCTCATGAACCTGCACGTCGTGCTGCACCACGGGCGGAACAGCCACCACATCTCCGAAGCGATCTTCAAGGCGACCGCGCGGGCCCTCCGGTCCGCTGTGACGATCGACCCGCGACAGACGGGAGTGCCGTCCTCGAAGGGCGTGCTGTAAGGACGCGGATGCCGATGCCCTCGCATCAGCCGGAACTCGCTACCGTCCGGTTCAACGCGGTCGGTCCATCTCCGAACCGGACGCTTGCGCGTTCCGGCTAATGGGAACCGAGCGGGGCGATCTGTGTTCTCGGAATATCGACCTTCCGATAGCTCGTCCGGGTGATCTTGAATCCCAGGGACCGATAGAGCCGGACCGCGCGGTCGTTCGAGGCCGTCACCTCGAGGGTGACCCGCCGGCTTCCGCCTGCCTGGAACCCTTCGAGCGCCTTGAGGACCAGGGCCCGTCCGATCCCCAGACCTCGATACGGCACCGTGACGCCGACGTTCTGAATGCTGCCGGTCGCGGCCGAGACCGAAATCCCCTGGATCGTGCCACAGGGGATCGGCCCGGAGAGCTCGTTCCCATCCCATTCGACGAGCCACGTCGCCGCCGGCCGGAATCCCGGGTGCTGGGCGATCTCGTACATCAGGATCCGGCAGGCGGTCCGGTTACCGAGGCACGGAAATACCTCCGAGTCGATGTCGTCAACGAAGCTCTCGTACTTCACCCGCGCGTGAACCAGGCACCGGCCCGGCGTCCATTCGGCCCACGAGTAACCATCGGGGAGCTGCGCCGGTGGAAGCGGCGCCCGCCCGAGCGGCAGCTCCATGCGAAATCGCTTGAAGTACGTCAGGGACATGGAGCGAAAACCGTGGCGGATACGGCGGGTTCCGGGATTCTCTCCGGTATTCTATCCGCAGTCCCCTCGAATGCGTCGGGCCGGGCGGCAAATCTCCGTTGGTTCAGCCACCGAGTTTGCGGGTTGCACGCACCAATCAGGCGGGAGACGAGGGCCATCCCTCCTCCCGCCGGCCACGATCCCCGTTCAAGGATCCTGATCTCGATGCCGACCATCCCGCTGAACGAGGCGTTCCTGATCCTCATCCTGGTCGTCTCCACGATTCCCGGACTCAGCTTCCCTCCAAGGGAGCTACGGACGCGGCTTCGACCGGCCCGCCCTGCCGCCGGACTGCTCCTCGGCTCGCTGGCGGGCTGGATCCTTGGGCGATCCACCCTCGACTCGGGGCTCCCGATCCCTCCGACGGTCCTGGCGCTGCTCGCGGCGACAACCCTCCTGGCGGAAGGAGCGGCAGGACGGGGATGGCCATTCGCGGGAACCGTCTCGGCCACGATCTACCTGGCGACAGTCGCCCTCGACCTTCTCGACCGCACCGGAGAAAGGGGATCGTGGACATTGTGGCCGATCACCTTCGGAATCGGCCTCGTGGTCGCATCAGTCGTCCAGTCCGGCTGGCGAGTCGTCTGGAACGGACTGTCACGACTCGTGCGGAGAAGAACCTCGTCTGAGGCCGAAAACGGCAACTCCCGCTAGGCGTCGAATCGAGGCAGGCCCTATAACGCGCCTCTCATGGGCGACACGGACTCATCTCGGCACGACGCACCGGCTTCCGCAGCCGGTCCCTCCGCCGCGCCCCGTTCCGTCCTGGCCAATGTCCGCCTCGTCAGCCTTTGCACGCTCCTCAGCCGGGTCCTGGGTCTCGTCCGCGAGATGGCGATGGCCTGGTTGTTCGGGGCGGGGGCGGTCTCCGATGCGTTCACGCTCGCGTTTCGTATCCCGAACCTGTTCCGGCAGCTCCTCGGGGAAGGGGCGCTGACGACGGCGTTCCTCCCGAGGTTCGTTCAGGATCTCCAGCAATCCGGACCGGAATCCGCCCGGCGGCTTTCGAGCGGAGTCCTCGTCGTCCTGGGGGGACTGCTGCTTGCGATCGTCGCGACAGCCGAAGCGGGGATCGGAGCGGCTCTCCTGCTCGGCGAGTGGAGCGACCGGACGAGGCTGATGCTGCAGCTCCTGGCGATCCTCGTTCCGTACCTGTTCGTCATCTGTCTCTCGGCGCAGCTCTGTGCCGTGCTTCAATCGCTCCGCCAGTTCCTCTGGCCGGCATTGATTCCCGTCCTCCTCAACCTGGCATGGATCGTCTCGGCCTGCATCGCTCCCTGGACCTCCACCGTCTCGAACGTCCGGGGGCAGCTCGTGGCCGCGGGCGGCGTTGCCGGGGGGATTGTTCAGCTTGCCGTCCCGTACTTCGTCCTCGGCCGGGCCGGGTTCTCGTTCACATCGCAGTGGAAGGAGGCGACGCCGAGAGTCCGCGAGGTATTCCGCGCGATGGTTCCCGTCATCGCCGGAGTCGTCCTCAGCCAGCTCAACACCCTGACCGACACGATCCTCGCCTGGTGGCTCTCCGGCCCCGGTTCGGCCGCTGGCACGGCCGAGGCCGCAAGCCGGCTCGATGCCGGTACCGCCTCCGCACTGTACTACGCCCATCGTCTTCTTCAGTTTCCCCTGGGGGTCTTCGGCGTCGCCCTGGGGACGGTTCTCTTTCCTGTCCTGACGTCGCACGCGAAGCGAGGTGACGGCGAAGGATTCCGCCGCGAGCTGGGCCACGGCCTCGAGATGGCCCTGGCGATCGGAATCCCGGCGAGCCTGGCGCTCGTGTATCTGGCTGAACCATTGAGCCGGGTGCTGTTTCAGCGAGGCAACTTCGATGCCCGCGACGCGGCGCTGACGGCGCGGATGATCGCCGGCTACGGCGCGGGGGTCTGGGCACTGATCGCCCTCCTGATCCTCAACCGGGGTTTCTACGCCCTGGAGGACCGGATGACGCCGATCCGGGTCGGCTCGCTCTGCGTGGCGGTCAACCTCGGACTCAGCCTGGCGATGGTCTTCTCGATCGGCGGTCACGGCCTCGCCTGGGCCACATCGCTGACGGCGATCAGTCAACTGGGCATCACGATCCTGGTGCTCCATCGGAAGGTGGGTGGAATCCCCTGGGGCTCCGTTGTCGGGGTGCTCGGCAGAACCCTCCCCGCCGCGGTCCTGATGCTCCTGGCCTGCGAGGCGGTGCGGCGGGTCCTCGCTCGTGGAAACGTTCCCCCGGCGCTCGCCTTGTTTCTGACCTGTGCAGGGGGGGGAGCCGCATACCTCGTTGCCGCGACACTGACTGGCCTGAAGCATCCCTGGGAGCTTCTGCGTCCCTCACGCCGCTCGGAGAGACTGCCGGTCTCCGAGATCTAGACGGGCCGAGGAATGCTGACCGTGAGCGAAGCGCACCCTCCCCGGTCCTCGCGCTCTCCGATAGACTCCTCCATCGCGCCCGCTGATGACGACCTGTTGAGGCCTGTAACGTGTGGAAGACGCTAGCTTCTATCGGAACTGTTCTGTCACTCACTGGAGTCTGCGGTGCGGACTGGCCGGAGTTTCGCGGCCCCACCGGCCAGGGTCTCGCCAGTGACCCTCGGATTCCGGTGACCTGGACCGACCAGGAGAATGTCGCCTGGAAGGTGCCGGTCGAGGGGCTCGCCTGGTCGTCCCCCGCCATCGTCGGCGGCAAGATCTTCCTGACGACCGCCGTGGAAAGACCTGCCGGGAAGGAAGTGGAGCCCCCTGCAC
>JAEYWB010000408.1 GCA_023429275.1 Planctomycetota bacterium | reverse complement strand
ACGCAGTACCACGACGAGCGCGCGGCGACCGCTCCCGTCGAGAAGTCGGCCGCCGCGGGCCGGTCGTCCGGGGACTCGGACGACGAGGTGTCGCTCGGCTTTCTCGAGCCCACCTCCCGGTCCGATTCGCTGGGCCGCCTGGGGCATTACGAGGTTTTCGAGGTCGTGGGGCGGGGCGCGTTTGGAACGGTGCTTCGCGCGTTCGACGAGAAGCTGCACCGCGTGGTGGCAATCAAGGTGATGGCCCCGGAGCTGGCGACCACCTCTCCGGCCCGCAAGCGGTTTCTGCGGGAAGCGCAGGCGTCGGCGGCGATCCGGCACGAGAACGTCGTCAGCATCCATGCGGTCGATGACAAGCCGCTCCCCTACCTGGTGATGGAGTACATCCCCGGCCGAACTCTGCAGCAGCGGCTGGAGGAACAGGGGCCGCTCGACATTTCGAGCGTTCTGCGGCTGGGTCGTCAGATTGCCGCGGGGCTCGCGGCGGCCCACGCGATCAACCTGATCCATCGAGACATCAAGCCGGGGAACATCCTGCTCGAGACGGGCGTTCCGGAGCGGGTCAAGATCACCGACTTCGGCCTGGCCCGCACCGCCGACGATGCGAGCCTGACGCAGAGCGGCACGATCGCCGGGACGCCGATGTACATGGCTCCCGAGCAGGCGCTCGGCAAGAAACTCGATCAGCGGGCAGACCTGTTCAGCCTCGGCAGCGTGCTGTACCAGATGCTCAGCGGCCGGCCGCCGTTCCGCGCGGCGAACACCGTCGCCGTGCTGAAACGGGTGGTGGAAGACTCGCCGCGGCCGATCGAGGAGATCATTCCCGAAGTGCCGCAGTGGATGCGCGACATCGTCGGGCGGCTGCTGGAGAAGGATCCCGACAGGCGGTTCCAGACGGCGCAGGAAGTCGCCGACCGCCTGGGCCAGTGCGAGACCGAGCTGCTCACGTATGGAGTTGTCAGCAGCACGGGCGACGCCGCAGACCGCAGCAACGCCCAGACGGTGCACTATTCTCCGGCGGCCCGCGCGGGGTCGAGTGCTTCCCAGGGGGGGCAGGCTGCGACCGCGCCGCGTGCGAAGAGCCGCGTGCCGACTGGAGTGATCGTGCTGGCGGCGGTCCTCGTGGGCATTTTCGCCTTCAGACAGCGCTTCTCACGGTGGTTCGACAACACGATTCCGGCCCTTTACGACTTCCAAGGAAGTGGCGAAACGTTGACCGATGTTTCCGGCCATGGACACCAAGGGGTGGTCCACGGCGCGACGGGGGTCAAGCCAGGCGAACCGGTCTTGCCGTCGGGCTCTTCGGAAACGTTCACTGATGCTCCGTCACGAGCGATTGCCCCCTTCACCGCGGACCAGGCGAAGGCCCATCAGGCGGCCTGGGCGAAGCACCTCGGCGTGCCGGTCGACTACGCAAACAGCATCAGCATGAAGTTCGTGCTGATTCCTCCCGGGGAGTTCCTGATGGGGAGCCGCCGCGAAGAAATCGACGAAGCGATCGAGGTGGCCGGAAGCGACGAGACCTGGAAAGAGCACATCCGGAGCGAAGGACCGCAGCATCGAGTCGTGCTGACCCGGCCGGTCTACCTGGGAGTGCACGAGGTGACGCAGGCCCAGTATCGCACCATCGCCGGGGGGCATGTCCCTTACTTTTCGGCTGCGGGGATCGGCTCGCTGTCGGTCCGCGGCCAGGAGACCGGTGACCATCCGGTGGAGATGGTCACCTGGAACGAGGCCGCGGAATTCTGCGAGCGGCTGAGCCGGATCGAGGGATGCGAGTACCGGCTTCCGAGCGAAGCGGTGTGGGAGTTTGCCTGCCGGGCAGGGACATCGAGCAAGTATTGGTCCGGGGAGGGAGCGGAATCGCTCTCGACGGCGGCGTGGTTCAAAGGGAATGCCGGAGGGCGGACGCACGCGGTCGGCGAGCTGTCGGCGAATCCCTTCGGGCTTTACGACATGCACGGGAACGTCTGGGAATGGGTACAGGACCGCTGGGACACCTCGTACTACGGGGAATTCGAGAAGAACGCCGCCATCGATCCGCTCGGCACTCCAGCCCAGGCGGCCTCCATCCATGTCCTGCGAGGGGGGGACTGGAACGGTGACGCCTCGAGTTGCCGATCGTCTCACCGGCATGCGGATGCCGCGACGGCGCGGTTCGGGAGCATCGGCTTTCGCGTGATGCTGGCTGTCGATGCCGTGAAGACCGCAATCCCGCAACGGGCCGCGACCGGGTCGGCACCCTCGCCTTTGACGCCGGCAAATCTGTCGTCGGCTTCCTGGAGCGAGGACGATGTCGAGCGGATCGCGGGGCTGTTGCCGACACACCAGGTGGACGAAGTGCGAGCGGCCCTGATGCGACTGAATCCAGGATTCGATGGCGAGATCAAGCCTACGATCAGGAGTGGCGTTGTCACAGCTTTGCGATTTCCGACGCACAACGTAACAGACATCAGGCCGCTACGGGCCCTGAGGGGACTTGAGAGCCTGAACCTGGAAAACCCGTTCGCGCTCCAGGGGAAGTTGTCCGACCTGTCCCCACTCCGAGGTTTGCCTCTGACCTCGCTGTACCTGACGCACAACAACGTGGCTGATCTGACGCCACTTGAGGGGATGCGGCTTGCGGAACTGAGCCTTTACGTCTGCACCAGGGTCGATGACCTGACTCCACTTCGGAAAATGCCGCTGAAGTATCTCCAGATCGGAAGGACAGGGGTCAAGGATCTGTCTCCCCTTCGAGGGATGCCGCTCCAGACTCTGAACATGTGGGAGACGTCCGTTAAGGACCTGACGCCACTTCAGGGAATGTCAATCACGACCTTGAACATCGATCGGACGAACGTTTCTGACCTGACGCCGCTGGCTGGCATGCCGCTCAGCGTGATCCACCTGAACGTCGCACAATTTCCGGAGGGTCTGGGATTTCTCCGCACGATTCGCACCCTCAAGACGATTGGAACTTCGGTAAAGCCGTATCCGGCGAGCGAGTTCTGGCAGCGCTACGACGCCGGGGAGTTCGGTGATTTCCCCAAGGCGAAAGAAGGGACCTGACTCGTCGCGCAACGTCGATCCGCCGATGTCCTGCGAGGGAAGCTGGAACGGCGCTGCCTCTGACGTTGCCGTTCTTCACCGCATCCGACGACTGCGCTGCCACCGGCTCTGCAACCGGAATCACTTAAGCAGGGCAGATCGCGCCTGGGCCGTGATGGCCACGACCGCAGGGTGCTTGAGCTTTCGTTCCACCGTAATGGCGTAGAACCGCATCCGGGCCGATTCGACGCGGCCGATCGCGGTCACGCCGAACTGTGAGCAGAGCTCCGAGTCGAGCACCGTCGGGGCGGGGAAGAGTCCGAGCCCCGCCTTTCCGAACTCCTTCATCAGGGCGCTGTCTTCAAACTGCCCGATGATCCTCGGAACGATGGCGTGCCGTTCGAACCAGTTGTCGAGGATCCGGCGCATGTCCGTCTGGGATGTCGGAAGCAGGATCGGAGCGCCCTGGAGGGACTGCGGGAAACCGCCGTGGTAACGGGCGGCCAGGGGCCCGGCGGCGAAGAGGGTGATGCCGCATTCCCCGAGAACATGGTTGTACGCCCGCAGCCGGAAGGCGTGGCTGGCCGGCTCGTCGGACAGGACGACGTCGAGGCGGAAGAGAGCCAGATCCGCCAGCAGATCTTCGATCGACCGCTCCATGCAGACGATCTCGACCGGCTCCGGAAGCCGGAACACCGGTTCGAGAAGGCGATAGGTCAGGAGCTTCGGCAGGACGTCGCGGACTCCGACGACCAGCTTGCGGGGTTTGCCGTGAAGCTCACCGCCGCGGAGGGTCTCGATCATCTCTCCGGCCGTCGAGAACATCTCGTCGACGTAGTGATACGCCGTCTCGCCCGCTTCCGTCAGCCGCACTCCGCGACCGGCCCGCTGGAACAGCTTGATCTTCATCATCCGCTCGAGCTTGCCGATGGTGGCGCTGATCGTGGGCTGGGAGATCGCCAGTCGCCTGGCGGCGGCACTCACGCTCCCTTCTTTCGCGACCGCCCAGAAGTACATCAGGTAGTTGAGATTGATGTCCTCGAGTCGGTGCATGGTGGTCCCGTGTTCGCAGGTCGGCCGAAGGGAGCGGCAAGTCATCCGCCGCCAGACGACCTGTCCAGGATCCGCACCGACGGGTGAGGGCAGGAACGTCGGGATTCCCGACCGGGCCCGACGCGGCTTTGCCCCATCCCGGCATCAGGGCGAAACGACTCATAGATATTATCAATGATTCTGTGAGAACAATTCTACTGGTTGCAAGAGTGGCTGAAGCATAAAAGAGATCTGTCCGATGGTTGAACCGGGCAGTTCGAACGCCGTGCGCGTGCGTCTTTTGACGTAACCCTTTGTGTAGAGAGAGTCCTTAGTGAAAATGTGCCCCGGCCGCCTCTCTTACAGACTTGTAATGTTCGGCGGGGGTGTGAGCGCGTCGCGAAAGTGTTGGAACCCCATACTGTAAAACGAGTTGTGACGCAACGTTGTGACGTGAACACCGGAAGTGATGTGTGCGGGCCGTCTGTCAGGTCGCCGCAGGTCGAAAGGCCCGCTCAACCTCAGCGGTCCGCTGAACAGCTCGAAACATCGAAGTGATTCCATGATCGCCTCTCGACACTCTGATCAGGATTGGACGGAGTCCACGCTGCTCGCCGGGTGGCTGGAACGGATCGGCCGGGACCTTCATGTGGAAGTGGACTCGCACCAGGCGGCACGTCTGCTGGACGATGCCCGCGATTCCAGTCCGCGACAGACCTCGGGAGATTGGCCGACCTGGCTGTCCGATGCCGCCAGTCACTTCAAGCTCGCCGTCCGGCCGGTCGAGTGCAGCGCCGCCGAACTCCTCGAACTCGCACGAAACCGTATCTCCTTCATCGCCCGGATCGAGGGCCGCAACACCTGGGTCGCCTGCTCGGGAAACGCGTCACAGGTCGCGCAGGTCACCGGGCCCGAACGCCAGACGGTTTCCTGGGTGCCCCCCGAGTCGCTCGCTCCGGTCGTGAAAGCGGGACAGAGCGAGCGGGTCGTCTGTGCCATCATCCACTCGCGGCTGATCGAGCGCGGGGATCTTCACGACCATCAACATCCGAAGCCGCAGGCCCGGCTTCGCTCCTGGCTCCGGCCCGAGGGGCCGGACCTGCTGATGATCGTCATCTATGCTCTCGTGGCGGGGGCCCTGTCGCTGGCGACGCCGCTGGCGGTCGAGGCGCTCGTCAACACCGTCGCTTTCGGCCGGCTGCTGACGCCGGTCGTCGTGCTGGCATTGGTCCTGTTTGCGTTCCTGATGTTCTCCGCCGCCATGAAGGTCCTGCAGACCATGGTGGTGGAGATCATGCAGCAGCGGCTCTTCGTCCGAGTCGCGGCCGACCTCTCCGCGCGACTGCCGCGCCTCCGGTCGGAGGCGATGGGCTCGCTGGAGGGACGGGAGATGGTGAACCGGTTCCTCGATGTCGCGATCGCGCAGAAGGCGATCGCCTCGCTCCTGCTCGATGGTGTCTCGCTCGTCCTCTCGGTGCTGATCGGGATGGCGGTTCTGGCCTTCTATCACCCGTGGCTGCTCGGGTTCGACATCATCCTTCTGGCGGCACTCGCCTTCACGATCCGGATCCTGGGGCGGGGAGCGATTCAAACCGCCATCGCCGAATCCCAGACGAAGTACCGCGTGACGGCCTGGCTCGAAGACCTCGCCGGCTGCCGGACGGCGTTCCGCTATCCCGGAGCGTCGGACTACGCCATGACCCGGACCGATCACCTGGTTCATGAGTACATCACCAACCGGCGGGATCACTTTTCGATCCTGCTGCGGCAGATCTCCTGCTCCCTCGCGATCCAGGCGGTCGCCAGCACGGCGCTCCTGGGCCTGGGGGGCTGGCTGGTGGTTTCCAATCAGCTCAGCCTCGGCCAGCTCGTTGCGGCGGAGCTGATCGTCGCCGTCATCGTCGGCGCGTTCACGAAGCTCGGCAAGCACCTCGAAACCTTCTACGACCTGATGGGAGCGGTCGACAAGCTCGGCCACCTCGTCGACCTGCCGATGGAGACGGCAACCGGCGTCCTGAGCCTTCCCGCCGAAGGGGCGCTGTCGCTGCGGCTCTACCGCGTTGCGACGGGACACGCCGAAAGCCACTCCGAGGAGCACTCCCGCGACGAAACGGCGGAGGGGCTTGTGCATCCCCCTCCGAAGCGGCAGGGAGGCCCGGTGACGCTCCACGTCGAGGCGGCATCGCGCTGGGCGATCCTCGACGCCGAGGGGGTCGGGCAGTCGCCGCTCGGTGACCTGGCCTTCGGCCTGCGATCGCCCGATTCGGGCTACCTGTCGATCAACCGCTATGGCCTGCGGGACATCCGGCTGGAGTCGCTCCGGAAGCGGGTCGCACTGGTGCGGGATGGCGAGCTGTTTGTCGGCAGCATCGCGGAGAACATTCATGTCGGCCGGACCGACATCCCCTCGGAAGCGCTGCACGACGCGCTCGAAGAGGCCGGGCTGATCGACGATGTCCTCGCCTCGCCGCACGGCCTCGAGACCGTCCTTGCGACGGGCGGGGCGCCGCTCCTCCGGAACCAGCGGACAAAGCTGCTGATGGCCCGCGCCATCGCCGGCCGGCCGGGAATCCTGATCATCGACGGGCTGCTCGATCATCTCCCGGACGTCGAGGCGTCCGAATTGCTGGACCGCCTCGCCGCCCCGGATCATCCCTGGACGCTGATCGTCATTACGGGCCGGGCCTCCATCGCCGAAAAGCTTCCGCACTCCTTCTCGCTCGAAGGGACCTCTCTCGTGCCCGAATCGATTTGCCATGCTGTGCCGGAGGTCGGACATGCCTGACACTCTCCTGACCAAAGCCGCGGCCGAAGCGACGCGCGAGACGCCGCGCACCCTGATGACGGTCAGGGAGATCGACTTCCCGACGTTTCAGCTCGTCCGGTCCTCCCGGATGACGCGGCGGATCGCCCGCGTTCTCGTCTTCCTCATGGCGGTCGGGGCCGTGTTGCTGGCGGTCGTGCCGTGGCAGCAGTCCGTCAAGGGCTCCGGCAACGTCGTCGCGTTCTCGACGCTCGAACGGACCCAGGTGATCGAAGCCCCGGTCAAGGGACGGATCGTCCGCTGGGGGGAGAACATCTACGAGAATGCCCACGTCACGAAAGGGCAGGTCATTGTCGAGATCCGCGATCTCGACGAGGGGTATGCCGCCCGACTGAAGGACCAGGTCCGCAACAGCGAGATGCAGGTCGCCGCTTCCCGCCTGCAGCTTGAAGCGAGCCAGAGGGCGCTGACCGCGGCGGAGACGATTCTCGAAGCGATGCAGGCTCAGGTCCGCGCGTATGAAGTCGTCAAGGAAGAGACGATCGCCGCCCAGAACGCTTATGTCACGATGGCGAGGGAAAAGGTCCGCGCCGAACAGCAGCAGCTCAGCGAATACCAGGCGGCTCTGCCGCAGCTCGAGGCGGAGCTCGAGCGCTCCCGGCTCCTGCAGAAGAACGGCAACCTCGCCCTCCAGAAGGTCCAGGAGGTCGAGCGGAAGTACAACGAGTCCCTGGCCAAGGTCAGCCGGGCGGAGGCGTACGTTTCGTCCGCGTCGGCGGACCTCGAGGGGAAGATCCGCGAACGGGAAGCCAAGGCGCAGAAAGCCCAGGTCGACATCGATTACGCCCAGGCAAACCTGCGGAAAGCCCAGGGAGATATCGCCAAGGCGGAAGGGGACATCGCCAAGGTTCAGCAGGAGCTGAGCAAGGCCGAGAAGGAGCGGCTCGAATATGAGGTCAAGGTTGCCCGGCAGGACAACCAGATCGTCCGCGCCCCGTTCGACGGCATCCTGACGCAGATCACGCCGAGCTTTTCGAGCGGGTTCATCAAGGAAGGGGATCCCCTCTGCACGATCGTTCCCGAGACGGCCGATCGGGCCGTTCAGGTCTGGCTGCCGGGGAACGACGCCCCGCTCGTGCAGGTCGGCCGGCATGTCCGGCTGCAGTTCGAGGGGTGGCCGGCCATCCAGTTTGCCGGATGGCCCTCCGTGGCGGTCGGAACGTTCGGTGGAGAGGTGGTCTCGGTCGATGCCACCGACAACGGGAA
>JAEYWB010000405.1 GCA_023429275.1 Planctomycetota bacterium | reverse complement strand
TCCTCACCCTCAGCGCCGTCCTCGGTGTCATCGTCTTCCTGCTGGCGATGGTCGGAGGGGGCGTCCCCGCGACGCAGGTCGTCTGTTTCGGAATCGGAGCCTATGGCGGCCGCGCGAATCCGCAGGGGAACATGCCGATCAACCCGTTCGGCGAGCAGGACGCGAGGGCGTTCCAGGCCCTGGCGGATCTCAACCCCACGCAGTTCCCCGCCGTCCGCCAGGAAGACAACGCCCTCAGCGGCGCCCAGTTCCTCACCTTCCTTCAGCAGGAAGCGGACGCCCCCTCGCTCGCCGGGCGGAATCTTGTCGTCTTCGGAACGCTCCACGCCCTTGTCCAGCCCTCGGGCACGGTCGAGCTCTTCGCGATCGACGCCACTCCCGACAGCCCGGGTTCCTCCTCGGGAGCGATGGTCCCGTTCGATGAACTCCTGTCGCGGCTCCAGGCGAGCCCCGCGCGGCGCGTTCTTCTGGCGCTCGACACCTCCCGGCTCGAGTCCGACTGGCGGCTCGGGATCCTGGCGAACGACGTCGCCGATCAGATCGTCTTCGCTGAAGAGGCGGGGCCGAAGAGCCCCCCGGACCGGCGAAAGGTCGCAATCCTGCTCGCGGCGACATCGGGAGAACGAAGCCGTCCGGCCGAGACCGGTTCCTCCTTCGTGAAGTTTCTGATCGAAGGACTCTCGGGGGCGGCGGACGGATGGAGCGACGGAAAGCGGGACGGCAGCGGGCCGAAAGACCGGCGGATCACGCTTCACGAGCTCAAGGAGTTCGTTGCCAGGCAAGTCGAGGACTGGTCGCTGAAGCAGGCCGGGACACGGCAGCATGTCCGGCTCTGCGGCGACACCTCCGACTGGGAGGTTGCAGTTGTCTCTCCTCCACCGGCTCCGAAACCGCCCTCCGGCCGGAAGGGGCCGGACAAAGAGGCCGCGGCACCGGACGAAACGAAGGGGGAGAAAGCGGCCTCTGGCGACACGGGAGCGACAACCGCTCCGAACGACGCCGGTCCGCCCGGGACGAAGCCGCCGGAAGGTGAGCGTGGGACGGCTCCGGCCCCTCCAGCGAAGCCGGCTGTTCCCGAGGTGAAGTGGGATGTCCGCCTCGCCGAGCTGCGGAAGGCCCGGGACGCGGGATGGTCGAGCGCAGGAGACCGCGGGATCCCCGAGACTCCGAGCCGAATGCCCCTCGCGTGGCGGACGTTCGAAACGCAGCTCGCCCTGGCCGGGGCACTGGAACGGGGCGGACTCGCCGAGCTCGCCCCCCGCGCAGTCCAGCAGGCGGACGCGACTTACAAGCGGATTCAGGCTCGACTCGCGTCCCCCGTGGGGCTCGAGGCGGGAACCGAGGCGCATCGCCACACGCTCCAGGAGCTCGGGTTCGGCCCGAGCGTTCCCCCCGCCAAGGAGGCGGTCGCGATTGCGGAGAAGTTCCTCCAGGCTCTCGCCGTCGCTCCTCCAAACGCCTCTCCCGGCGCTCCTCCGCCGGCGGCTCCCCCCGCAGGGACACTCGCCCCACCGATGCCGGAGCCCGACCCGGCTGTTCTCGTCCTGCTTCTTCAGCGGCAGCTCCTCGAAGACCCGACCCCCGCGGGCTGGGCGAAGGTCAAACAGGCGGTCGACCGGCTCGCCGAAACGGGCCGCTGGCCGACAAGTCCCGCCTCGCAGCTGATCCGTGACGTCCTGGGGGCGGAAGGGGGCGCGGCTCTCGGGAAGGGCCCCCAGCTCGCGCGGCTGTTCGCCCTGCAGGAGCGATACCGGCAGCTTGCGAGCCGGCATCCCGAGTCGCTGCCGCTGGTCCGGGACCGGATCGCGGCCGGACTTCGGGCCCTCACGGCGGCGCAGCAGTGGCTCGTGGCGACCGGGCCCGGCCGTCCGGAGCTGCGGGAGTGGCTGGAGCGCGCCGAACTGAGCGCGGCCGAAGCCGAAGCGTTGATCACCCAGTACGCGGACGCGATCGAAACCTGGAGCACGCTTCTGGTCGAGCTGCCGTCGCTCGCGTCGTGGATCGCCGCGCGAGCGGGCGCCGACGACCGGCAGGTCGACTGGTCGAAACTGCGAGAGCTGGCTCGTCTGTGGGGTGACAATGAGCGCGACGGCCAGTGGGACGGTGCGGCTCTCCGGGGTCTATGGCCCGAAAAGCCCGCCCGTCTGACCGATCTCGAGCGGTTGCTGCTCGTGCAGTTTGCGGATGCCCAGCGGTTGAAGAAGTTCTTCGCCAGCGCGAGCGAAGACGGGACCGGCGGTGGGGAAGGGAAGGGCTCTCCGGATGAGCTGTCTCGCCTCGCGAGGGAAGCGGCCGCACACCGACGGGACTTTCAGGACGAGCTCGCCCGATCGATGCCCCGGCTCGGGACGGCGAGCGCTCCGACCCCGGCCGTCTGGCGCGAAGCGGAGCGGCTGCTCGGCCAGCCGTGGGTCTCGAGCGACATCCGCCGCCAGATGGACTCGATCGTGAGGCTCGCGCCGCGTGGCGACACTCTTCCGGCTCGTTCCGCCGAGACCGGCTCCCTCTGGCAGGGCTTCTGGGCCATTGCGAGCCTCAGCCTGCTGGGTAATGACGACGAAGGGACGACAGCACTCTGGAAAGAATGGGAGCGACTCGTCGAACTCTCCCACCCCTCCGCCGGGAGCCAGGCCGATCCGGAATCCCGCCAGGGCTCCTCCGCCGTCGAACAGGACGCCCTCCGGAAGCGCCGCGCCGAACTCGGCCGGTCGATCCGCCAGCGATGGAGCGCTCTTCAGGCGCGAGCCCAGTCGGTCGCCGCCACGTCGAATCTTCCCGCCTGTCATCTCGCCGCAGCGACTCTCGATCCCACTCTTCTGTCCGCCTCCGATCCCGACCAGCGGATCCGCAGCGAGCAGCAGGCTCAGTTCGCCGGGTGGCTCGCCCTGTTCGCCGCCGACTGGCGGGGCCGCAGCCTCGCGACGGGCGGTGGCGGCCAGGGGGGCTACTCCGCGCTCGCCGCCCGGGCCGAAGGACTTGCCCAGGAGCTCGGCGCCAGCACCGCGGCATCCAAACCTCGTCTCGCTCCCCGATGGGAGGAGGTCCCCCGGCCCGCCTTCAGTCCGCAGCGGGAAGGACGCCTCGAGCTCGCCGTGGCCAGCGGCGATGTCCCCCAGCCGGGCCTCCAGGTGAATCTCTCCGGGCCGGGAGTCCGGCTCGTCGAGCAAGCGACGCGAACGTCGCTCGAGCGCGGGGTGGTGCGGCCGCTCGCCGCCAGCGGCAAGTCTCTGTTCGCTCTCAAGCTCGACGACGGTGTCGAGATTCCTCAGACGCTGCTGGCGGTGCTGACCGAAGCGGACGGCTTCCCGCTCGACTTCCGCCAGATCCTGCTCTACCCGCCGTTCGATCCGAGTCAGTGGCGTATCGAGTTCACCGATGCCGAAAGCGGCGCCCCGCTCGAAAGCGTCCCGCTCTCGCGAACCCGGGGGACCAAGATCTTCCTTCCGCCGGCCGCGACAGTCCGTCTCCAGGCTCACCTGATCCGCCCGGCCAACGACTCGACCCCTTCCGCCACGATCTCGCTCCATCAGCTCACCGAGTCGAGCCGCGTTCCCCTCGGTGGGAAGATCGATCTCAAGCTCGAGCCGGGGAAGGTCCGCACGCCGATCCTGTTCGATCTCCCCGCGCCCGAGCCCGCGGCAGCAGGCGGCGCCACCCCCGCAGCCGCGCCGGCGTCCCCCGCCGCCCCCCTGGCCGATCTGGCCCGTGGCTGGGTCTTCGAGATCACGCCGGAATCCCAGTCCCCGATCGAATACACCGTCCGGCCGACGTTCTGGTCCGCTGCACGATTCCTGCAGGAGCCCCGACCAGTCATCCGCGATGACCGCTTCACGCTGGAGCTCGAGCGGCTTCCCGCAGCGGCCAGCGACATCCTGCTTCCTGCGAAGATTCCCGTCGAGCTGGTCCTGCCGCCGGCCCTCCAAAGGACCCTCACCGACTACACGCTCGGGGGCCCGGTCGGACCGGGTCAGAAGCTGACGCTTTCGTTCGCCCTGCCGAAGGACTGGTCGGACCAGGTC
>JAEYWB010000320.1 GCA_023429275.1 Planctomycetota bacterium | reverse complement strand
GGATGAAGGAGGCTGGAAGACGCTCGACTACGACGACTCGATCGAGTTCCAGGCGAACGGGGGGCTCCGCAAACGCCACAACCTGCAGGGGCCGATCGACGACGCCTTCATGGAGCGCTTCCTCTGTGTCCGGGGAACCGGCGCGGCGTGGTCGGAGCCTCTCCAGAAGTGGTCGGACTTTGTCCTCGCGCGTCACGAGCGGGAGTTCAACAAGTGGATGCGGGCCCGCGTGAGGACCGTCGCCGACAAGGACCTGACTCCGGAAGAGATCGAGGATTCGAACCTCATCCTGTTCGGCGACCCGGGCTCGAACTCGGTGCTCGCGCAGGTTCTCGACAAGCTGCCGATCCGCTGGACGAAGGAGAAGCTCACGGTCGCCGGCAAGGACTACGACCCGCGGACGCACGGCCCGGTCCTGATCTACCCGAACCCGCTCAACCGCCGCCGGTACGTCGTGATCAACTCAGGTCACACCTTTCACGAGAAGGAGTTCCGGGCGTCGAACGCGCAGCTCTACCCGAGGCTCGGAGACATCTCGGTCATCGAGTTCACCGCGGAGAAGGGAAAGGAGTCCTACGTCGAGAAGCCGGTCTTCTCCGACTACTTCGACGCCGCCTGGAAGCTCGACGAGCGGATCACGGAAATGAAGTGACCTCTCGGCCTCGCCGTTTGCAGATGGCAATCCGCGGGCACGAGTTCGCGCGGCGAATTCAGAGTTCGTCGTGAGCCCTGCTCCGTGACATCCGAGCTGTCCGTGGTTCTCGGAATCCTCAGGGCCAGGGCTCCGCGGTTGTCGCTCGCCGTCCGCTTCCGGACAGGTTCCTTCCCGCTGCGGCAAAACTTCTCGAACCTCTCGATGGCCGGGGATGTCTTTCGGAAGTTCCCTGTCGCGGGTGCACGCCCGCGGCAGAAAAGGCATCTGACGACGTACTCCAGTCGACCCGATGAAGACCCGCAGTGACATCGACGAGCTCACGACCGACGAGTCGGGCCCCGGCCTGGCCGCCGTCGTCGCGGGGGAAGACCTGCGCGTCGGCGATGACATCGCGATCCTCACCGAGATCGTCGAAATCCCCTCCTGCTTCTGGGACTGTGACGCGACGACCCTTTCTCCGCACGACCTCGTCCGTCTCCGGTACACCTCCCGCGACCCGGGCGTGCCGCTGAAGGTCGTGGCGGTCTGCCTACCATTCGTCTGCGTTCAGACGCCGCAGGACCAGCACCGCCTGCTCGACCTGCGGATGGTCCAGATCGCGAGACTCACCGCTTCGTACGCCCGAGTCGTGCGGAAGGGGCCGAAAGTGAAGAGCAAGTAGTCAGATTCCCCGTTCCGGCTTCTTTGTTCGACCCGCTTCGTTTCGGCCGTAGGTCCGGCCGATCACGTCGACCAGGAACTGCGCCGCGGGAGACAGGGAGGGGGTCTTGCGGAAGAAAAAGTACATCTGCGTCGTCCCCAGCTGGCTGCTGAGGTCGATGGAGCCGATGTCGCTCGCGGGAGGAGCGGCTCCGAGTTTCTCCTCGTGCGCGATCGCGATCCCAAGTCCCTCCTGAACCCAGCTCCGGCGGACCGCCGCCTGCGGAAGGACGATCTTGTTCCCCTTCCGCATCGGCTTCAGGAAGCCATCGAGTTCCGGAATGATCCGCCTCGCGGGAACGAGGAGCGTCTCGTCCCGCATCCACTCCCGCAGCCGGTCGACGCCGACCGAGGGAGAGAACGGGTTCCGATATCGGACGGTCGTGTTGTGGAGGAGCACCCGCCGCCATTCGCAGAGAAACTCCGACCGGCAGCCGTTTGAGGCGTCGCGCGGACCGAGCGCGAAGTCGACCCGCGAAGTCAGCATCGAGACGAGTTCGTGCGGCTCCCCTTCGACGATCGTGACGTCCGCATTCGGATACTTCGTAAAGAAGCCGCTCTCCTGCAGGACCCGCGGCAGCAGATGCGTCGTCAGCGAGTTCGTCATGCCGATCGCGACGGCGGGCCGGATCCCCTCCTGGTCGTTCTGGATCTCGGCAAGGTCCTCGAGGAGCTTGCGAAACTGCACGAACAGCTCGAGCGCCCGGGGGCGAAGGATCGAGCCCCCCTTTCTCCGATCGACCAGGAGCATCCCCCTGGCCTGATGTCCGCCGAGCTTGATCTCGAGATCGTCGAGCTCTCGCGACAGACCGTTGCCGACCGCGAAGCCCCGGTCCTTCAACTGCTCGGTCACCTCGTCGAAGTTGAGAGGCCCTCCTCCATGTGCGTCAAAGACCTCGCACAGCGCAACCAGGAACTTCATCTCCGCAATCGAAAGGGAGTCGTCGAACATCGTTCCCTGCTGAAAGAACAATGCGGAACGCCCACCGCAAAAACGTCCGCCCTTTCATGATTACTGAGAAATCGGGACAGCGGAAAGGATAAACGCCGGGCAGTTCGTTCGCCGAAAGGCCGAATGCTTTCGAGGTCTCCTTGTTGATGCGGAGGTCCGCATCATTCCTCTTCGCGAATCGTTGTCCCTCTCCGCACCACGTTGTTGCGACGTCCCGCGTCTCGCCGGGACGCCCGCCCCGCTCGATGCGAAGGGAATCCACACGTCGCTGGTGAAACCTCCATCCATCCCGCAATTCCGGGAATCCAGCCAGGTTCTCGAATCAGCCGTG
This sequence comes from Planctomycetota bacterium, assembly GCA_023429275.1. Classification (GTDB taxonomy): domain Bacteria; phylum Planctomycetota; class Planctomycetia; order Planctomycetales; family Planctomycetaceae; genus Planctomyces_A. The sequence continues at coordinate 1,581 of JAEYWB010000320.1, read as the reverse complement.
GGCCAGCTCGCGTTCAATACTTCGGCGGGATCTCGTTCCCCCTCAGGAGCCGGGTTCTCCTGGCGGGGTCCCGGCCTGATGGAGTCTCGGATGATTCACGCCCCCACTTCCGACCCCTGCGGAATGCTGCTCGGCTGGCAGACGCCGCGTCAGCAGAGGCAGCTCGGCTTTCATCCTCCTTCATCGGCGCCGCGGCGCTCCCCTCCCGCCGACGACGGACCGCCCGACGACTCCGCGCCTGCCGGACGAGAAGTCCCCGTCCTCTACGAAGGGGACTCCCACCTGATGACCTTCGCCCCGACCGGCTCGGGGAAGGGACGGGGAATGGTGATCCCTACGCTCCTCACGTACGAAGGCTCGTGCGTCGTCATTGACCCCAAAGGAGAGAACTACGCCGTCACCGCCCGGCGACGGCGGGAAATGGGACAGCAGGTGGTGGTTCTCGACCCGTTCGGCCGGGCGACCCGGGGCCGGGGGGAGAGCGATGGCTTCAACCCGCTCGACATCTTCAACCTGCCGGGCACCATCGTCGATGCCGACTCCCTGATGATCGCCTGGCAGGTCGCGGCGGGGAACGCCTTCGCCCGCGATCCGTTCTGGGACAACTCGGGAACCGGGCTCCTGTTCGGCCTGATCGCCCACGTCGTGACCGGACATCCCCCCGAGGAGCGGACCCTCAACAAGGTCCTCGAGTACCTCTACACGGATGACGTGGTCTACAACCTGGCCGTCCTCCTCGACTCGAAAAAGGTCGTCTGCCCGCAGGCCTACAAGGAGATCGCGGCGTTCCTCGGACTCCCCGAGAGGGACACCCGCCCCTCGGTCCTCGCGACGGTCCTGAGCTGGGTGAAGGCCCTCAACACCGAACGGGTCGAGCGATCGCTGGCCAGGTCGACATTCGACCTCGGCGACCTGCTCGAAGGGAAGCCGATCACGGTCTATCTCTGCCTCCCGCCGGAGAAGCTCGTCTCGCACAAGGCCCTGCTGCGGCTGTGGGTCGCCTCGCTGATGACGACGATCCTTCGACGCGAGGAGCGCCCGGAGAAGCAGACTCTCTTCATCCTCGACGAGTGCGCCCAGCTCGGCAACATGCCGCTCCTGGAACAGGCGGTCACGCTGCTGCGGGGCTACGGTCTGCAGGTCTGGACCCTCTGGCAGGACTTCGAGCAGGTGAAGGCGAACTACCCCAACGGGTACATGACGCTCGTGAACAACTCGGCGGTCCTGCAGGCGTTCGGCGTCGGCTCGATGCTGATGGCGAAGCAACTGGCGGAGGTTCTCGACTGCCCGGCGCACGACCTGCTCGCGATGCAGCCGCACGAGTCGGTGATCTGCACTCCCGGGCAGTCGGCGCTGCGATGCCGGCGCCCCGACTACCTGACGGACGGAGTCTTCACCGGGCAATGGGACAGCAACCCGTTCTTCGGCCGTGCCACTCGCGAGAGGCCCGACCGGAGTGCGACGGGGCCGATGCCAGAAGGCTTTCAGGAGCGATAGCCGCCCGGCAGGAGCGATCCGGAAGAGCGGATCCGGCGACAGACTGAAGGGGGCAGGGACCTGAGCAGACAAGAAGGGTGAGGC
>JAEYWB010000306.1 GCA_023429275.1 Planctomycetota bacterium | reverse complement strand
TGACATTCATCGATAAGGCCACGGCCGAGATGCCGGTGCTGGGGGAGGAGACCGATGCCTTCTTTTCGGATGCATCGAAACCCTTCGTCGTCACGGTTGGAGCCCGGACCGACAAGGGACTTCGTCGCGAAGAAAACCAGGACCACCACGCCGTCGTGCGGCGGCCGCGGTCGCAGCAGGTCCTGCTCTCCGACGGGCTCCTCAAGCAAGGCCTCGAGGCCGAGGAAGATGCCTACGTCCTGATTGTCGCGGATGGCATGGGCGGGGCGGCCTTCGGCGAGTACGCGAGCCGGCACGTCATCCAGACCCTTTGGGAACTGACGACTCGCGCGACAAGCTGGGTCATGCGGATCAAGAATCTCGATCTTCAGCAGGTCCGGGCCCGGGTGCAGGCCTACGTTGTCGAACTCCAGCGGGCGCTGCGACAGGAATGCGAGCGGGACTCGAAGCTGACCGGAATGGGAACGACGCTGACGGCCGCCTACATCCTGGGGCGGGATGCGGTCATTGCGCACATCGGTGACTGCCGCGCCTATCTGTTCCGCAGCGGCTCGCTGATGCAGATCACAGAGGACCAGACCGTCGCTCAGCGGCTCATCCAGTTGGGAAGCAAGCCTCACGAAGTCACGCAGTTCAGCCATATGCTCTCGAACTGCCTCAGCACCGAGCAGGAAGCGGTTGAGGCGGCGATCGTTCATGTGCCTCTGAAGGAAGGGGATCGGCTCCTCCTCTGTTCGGATGGCCTGACGAAGGAACTGGCCGACGAGGAACTCCGCGGAACTCTCTCCGAGGCGATTCCGCCGCAGCAGATCTGCGACCGGCTGCTGCAGATGGCGCTCAACCGCGGGGCGCGGGATAACGTCACGGTGATCGTCGCCGACCTGCAGGGGGGCTAGCAGGCACCTCGTCCCCTGATCGGCGACCTGGGACGTGACCGGGAGCCGACAGCACCCGCGATCCCGAACTGCTTTGTCTGTCGGAACTTCGGAATCCTGTCCTTTCGGTTTGTCCTCAACTTCGGACTTCGGATTTCCTGCGGAGACCGGCGTCCCCCTCGGGCCACACCTGCCGGGAAACGGCGTAGCCCTCACGGAACGAAGCCGCTATCCTCCCTCCGCGCCGCGTGCCTGGTCCGGACCGCCGTCCCGTTCCTCCTGTCGGAGAGTTCGGTTGAACGGGGTTCGGCTGCGTGTCTCATGACGAGATGCGATTCCCGGCGCCCCAGGGGATAATGTCATGGATCGACTGAAGGTCGCCGTTGTTGGAGTGGGCGCTCTCGGACGGCATCATGCCCGTATTCTTTCCACGATGCCGGGCGTCGAGCTCGTCGCCGTGGCTGACCCGAACCCCACGCAGGGCCAGGCGGTTGCCGACGCCTGCAAATGTGAATGGACCGCCGACTTCCACTCGCTCGTCGACCGGATCGACGCCGCGTCGATCGTCGTTCCGACCTTCCTGCACCAGAGCGTTGCGGAAGTCTTCCTGTCGCGTCGGATCCCCGTTCTCATCGAGAAGCCTCTGGCAAAAGAAGTCCGCGAGGCCCGCGCTCTCGTCCAGCTCGCGGACGCCGGCGGTGTGCCGCTGCAGGTCGGCCACATCGAACGCTTCAATCCCGCCTTCGTCGAGCTCGAAAACAGCGTCTCGCAGCCGCGGTATATCCGCACCGAGCGCCACAGCCCGTATCCGTTCCGGTCGACCGACATCGGCGCGGTGCATGACCTCTTGATCCATGACATCGAGCTCGTGCTGCACCTCGCCAGCTCGGAAGTGTCGATGATCGAAGCGTTCGGCGTCTGCCTCGTCGGCGGCTACGAAGACTGCGTCCAGGCTCGGCTGCGGTTCACGAACGGATGCGTCGCCGACCTCTGCGCAAGCCGGCTCTGCCCGCAGACGAAGCGGACGGTCCAGGCCTGGTCTGCCTCGGGCTGGGCGAGCGCCGACCTGCAGGCCCGCTCCGTAACGCGGATCAAGCCCGGTCTCCCGACGCTCGCCGGCCAGCGGCCGTATGAGCTCTCGCTTCAGAAGGGGGCGAATATCGCCCAGCTGAAGGAAGAGATGTTCACGAAGTACTTCCCGATGGAGTCGATCTCGGTGACAGAAGGGGACGCCCTGACGATGGAGCTGACGAGCTTCCTGCACTCTGTCCGCACGGGGGCTCGGCCGGTCGTCAACGGTCACGACGCTCTCCGCGCCGTTGAGGTCGCCGAAGGGATCCTGCGGTCGATGGAAGGGCACGCGTGGAACGGCACCTCCGCCGGCCCGACGGGAATCCACGCACTCTTCACGCCGGCCGCCAAGGCGGCGGCGTAGTACTACGGCCGCATGCGGCTGGACGGGGTTCAAAACGCTGGAATCCAATTCTGCACAGGCGTACACTCGCCGAATGCAAGAGGAAACCCCAGCTCTTCGAGTGACGGCGACGCCCCACGAAACGGTCTCCGAGGACGAACGCGCGGACCTGTTGCGTCTCTCCGAGGTCCTCGCCCGGGACTGGGGTTACTCGACATTTCGTCCGCTGCAGAAGGAGGCGATGCTCGCCTGTCTCCGCCAGCGGGACTCCCTCGTCGTGCTTCCGACCGGGGGCGGAAAGTCGCTTTGTTACCAGGCCCCGGCGCTGTGTGTCGACGGGACGGCGATTGTCGTCTCTCCGCTCATCTCGCTGATGAAGGACCAGGTGGACGCCGCCCGGACCGCCGGAATCGCCGCGTCCCTCCTCAACAGCACGCTCGACGGCGCGGAACGGGCCGCGGTGATGCGGGAGCTTCGGCAGGGAGCGGTGAAGCTTCTGTACGTCGCTCCCGAGCGGCTCATGACGCCGTCGTTCCTCGACGCGCTCGAAGAGGTGCGGATCTCGTTCTTCGCGATCGACGAGGCACACTGCGTCAGCCAGTGGGGGCACGACTTCCGCCCACACTATCGCGAGCTTTCGCAGCTCCGCGAGCGGTTCCCCAACGTCGCCGTCCACGCCTTCACGGCCACCGCGACGGAGCGGGTGCGGGACGACATCATCGAACAGCTTCAGCTGCAGGACCCGGAGATCCTCGTCGGAAGCTTCGATCGCCCCAACCTCCAGTACCGGGTCGCGCGAAAGAACGACCTTCTCGGCCAGATCCGGACGGTCCTCGAACGCCACAAGGGGGAGAGCGGCGTCATCTACTGTGTGACGCGGAAGGAGGTCGAACGGGTCGCGACGGCGCTCACCTCCCTGGGCTTTCCCGCGGCCCCGTACCACGCCGGCATGGACGATTCCGATCGGCACCGCAACCAGGAGATGTTCCTGCGCGATGAGGTCGCGACAATTGTTGCCACGGTCGCCTTCGGGATGGGGATCGACAAGTCGAACGTCCGGTACGTGATCCACGCCGGCATGCCGCAATCGATTGAGCATTACCAGCAGGAAAGCGGACGGGCAGGCCGGGACGGTCTCGAGGCGGAATGCGTTCTGTTCCATGGCGGCGATGATGTGATGACGTGGAAGCGGATCCACGAGAGTGCACCGGAAGAGCAGCGGAAGATCGCGCTCGAGTCCCTCCGCCTCGTCCAGCTCTACTGCGACGGAACCCTCTGCCGCCACCGGGCCCTGGTGCGGCACTTCGGGCAGGATCTGGACGCCGACTGTGGAAACGCCTGCGACATCTGTGACGGCGATCTTCAGCCCGTCGCCGACCCGCTCGTGACCGCGCAGAAGATCCTGTCGTCCATCCACAGGCAGCAGCAGCGGTACGGCGTCGACTACACGATCCAGGTCCTCCGCGGTTCGCGGGAGAAGCGGATTCTCGAGAATCAGCACGACCAGCTGACGACGTACGGTCTGCTCAAAGAGGAGCCTCGCGAGGTCCTGGTCTCCTGGATCACCCAGCTGATCCAGCAGGGATTCCTGATCAAGGAGGGAGAGTACGACGTCCTGAGGATCACTCCCTCGGGGCGACAGGTGTTGAAGGGAGAGGTGACTCCTGTGCTCGTCCGACCGACGATCGAGGTTGCCGAAGCGACCTGCGCCGAGTCGAAGCCGTCTCGAAAGTCGGCCGTCACCCCCGAGTCCTGGGAGGGAGTCGACCGGGACCTGTTCGAAAAACTCCGCGCGGTGCGGGCGGAATTTGCCAGAGAGCGTGGCCTTCCGGCGTTCACGATTTTCGGCGACGCCGCGCTGCGGGACATGGCTCGTCGACGCCCCTCGACGCAGATGGGTTTTCTGCTGGTCAGTGGCGTCGGCCGCAAGAAGCAGGAGGACTTCGGAGAGGCGTTCGTGCGGGCCATTGTCGCCCATTGCGAAGAGACGGGAGTCTCGCTCGATGTCGCTTCCGACACCGCTTCGCCGCCGAAGCCCCGTCCTGCCTCCTCAGGACCCACAGCGAATGCGGCAGCGGCGTTTCCGCTGTTCGACCAGAAGCTCAGCCTCGACGACGCCGTGACCCGCCTCGGCCGGAGCCGGTCGACGGTCGTTGGGTACCTTGAGGACTACGTCCGCCATCGGGGGATCAAGGATCTCTCCCCCTGGGTCGACGCAGACACGGTCCTGGCGGTCCGTCGGGCGGTCTCCGTTGTCGGAGGGGGACGGCTGAAACCGATCTACATGCACCTCAATGAAGAGGTCGACTACGACACAATCCGCCTGGTGCTGGCAGCAGAGTAACGCGGCACTTCGTGCCGTCGAACGGGCATCGCAAATCGAAGCCGGGCCGTACTGCGAGCGGACCGGGCGCGAAGTGAGTGATGGACCCGGCTCGTCGATTTGC
>JAEYWB010000651.1 GCA_023429275.1 Planctomycetota bacterium | reverse complement strand
GGGCTTGGGAGTGGTCGATACCGAGAACGGCCGGCCCTTCAGGTCTCGACTCTCCTTCTGCCAGGATTTCCCGGCCCGCTGGGCCGGGCGGAAGGAACGGATGGCCTGACAGGCCGGCGAGCGGGTGAGCTCACACGGTCGCAGTTGCGTCATCGCCCGCTCGCGGCGGCTTCGGGAATCGATTGCCGTTCAAGTCGCGCTTGGCGCGTCTTCGCTCAACTCGACGTGTTCGGGCAGTAGTATCGGTTCCTTGAGGTCCTTGCGGCGTTCCTGCAGCAGCTCTTCCGACGCGTGGTGGCGGGAGGCGACGTTGAGCTGGGGAAAGATCCCTCCCAGAAAAATCAGCGCCGCGAGGGTCAGCACGGCGAATCGCTCCCGGCCGCGGATCTCCAGCGGGACGGAGGCGCGATGCACGGTCCCGGTGAAGAGCATGAAGTACGCCTTCACGACGGCGATGCCGTTGAGCGCCGCCGCCAGGACGACGGCGAATCCGATGTACGGATACGTCTCCACAACCCCGTCGACGATCATCTCGGAACCGATGAACCCGATCGTCCCCGGGAAGCCGACGCTCGCGAGGCCGGTCATCAGGAACAGGACTGCCAGGAGAGGCGTGTGCTGGTAGAGCCCGAGGTATCGTGACAGGTCGAGCCGTCCCCGGCGGGCCTCGATCGCCCGCAGGGCCAGCCCGAAGCCGGTCAGGGCGATGGCGGATGAGATCCAGACGCTCAGGGCCCCGGTGAGAGCCGTCGGCGTGACGACTTCCAGCCCGACGAGGACGAGGGCGGAGTGGCTCAGGAACAGGAACGCGAAGAATCGGCGGGCGTCTTTCTGCACGAGCGACATCCCCGAGGCGTAGACGGCGGTCACGAGCGAAAGCGTGCCGATGCTGCGAAGGACCCACGACGGCGACGTCGGAAGGATCAGCCGGATGCCGGCGTAGGCGTCGGTCAGGGGGGTCGCGAAGAGGATCGCCGTCCCGAGCGACGCATTCTCGAACAGGTTCGGAAGCCAGCAGTGGAACGGGACGATTCCGCTCCGGATGCAGACGGCAAGCAGCAGGGGGATGACAGCCAGAAGCGTGTGCGCCTTGTGCTGTCCCCCTTCCTTCTCGACAAACGCCCAGCCGAGGACCAGCAGGCTGACGAAGAGAGCCATGTGGACGACGAAGACGCGTGTCGGCTTCCGGCGAGCCCGGAGGTCGAGGAACGGCGGAAGGGCCGCCAGCCCCAGCAGGAGGATGATCGCCCATGGCTCCTTGCAGGAGAGCATCGCCAGGGTGATCGCCTCGGCCAGCAGGGCGAGCGAGAACGAGAACCGGCGGAGCTTCGTGGAGGAGGTGGTCGCCACCGTCATGAAGAAGATGATCGCGGTGAGCGGCAGGAGCGGAGCGCTCAGCTCATCGACCACGAGGAACTTCCGGCCGAAGAGCTTCGTCAGCAGATGAAAGTGATCGTCCGCCTCGCTCGCATGCATGACGAAGAAGTCGACGTACGCCCCCGCGGCAAGCGAAAGCGTGATTCCGGTCAGGAGGAGCGTCGCGTTCCGGGCCCGCTGCGAGTCCTTGAGCCGCGCGACGAACGCCGCCCCGAGGAGCGGGACGAGGATCGCCAGTTCCAGCCAGGGGAGGTGCAGTTCGCTCACAGGAGTTCCTCCAGCGGGGCGGCGGAGTCAGCGGCGGGCGCGGCCTCAGGAGGCGGCCCCGCCAGCCAGTCCGTCCAGCGGCGTTCCATCCGGTCGAACCACCGAAACGTACGGATAAACGGGCCGACGATCAGATCGTCCAGCAGGCTGTCGAGGTAGCCGCGCTGGAGTGCCAGGCGGTACAGCCAGGGACGTTCGGGTGTCGACGCGGCTCCGACCGAGGAGAACCGTTTTCCGAGGGCGTTCTCCATGATCCGGACGTCGTGGAGAATCGACGGCGCCCGGACGAACTGGAGCGTTCGCAGGCAGGCGTGCCCGATGATGTGGATGAGGGCGATGTACCGCAGGCCGATCCCGATCTCCGCGACGATCAGGCCGACCTGAGTCAGGGCCGCGAACGACAGGGCTGATTTGACGTCGGTCTGGACGCGTCCTGCCGTCGCGGCGAACGCGGCGGTCGTCAGCCCGAGGGCGACGATCGCGCCGCAGAGGACCGGCGAGCTGTCGAGCAGGGGGCTCATCCGCAGGAGGAGGAACGCCCCGAGATGAACCGACAGGGCGCCGTAGAAGACGGCGCTCGACGGGGTCGGGCCTTCCATCGCCCGCGGAAGCCAGCCGGAAAACGGCACGAGAGCGCTCTTCCCCGCGGCAGCCACGAGCAGGAGTCCCCCGACGAGCAGCACCTGGTTGGCCGACAGAGGGGTCGTCCCCTCGGGCCAGGGAGCGGCGCTCAGGAAGACATCGAAATCGCCATGTCCCTTGACGTGGTGCAGGACGACGGAGGCGAACAGCAGGGCGGCATCGGCGATACGGTAGACGATCCAGACCCGCAGCCCGTTGCGGCACGGGTTGGCTCGCTCGTGAAAGAAGGCAACGAGCATGGCGGAGGAGAGGCCGACGAGTTCCCATCCCGCGAACAGGGTCTCGATCGTTCCCGACGTCGCGGTGATGATCATCCCCGCGACGAAGACGGCGTAGAGGAAGAAGAATCGGCTGAATCCCGGCTCGCGATGCATGTACCGGTTCGCGAACGCTCCGACCGTGCCGCAGATGACGAACGTGAGGATGACGAACGGAACCGACAGCCGGTCGAACAGAAACTTGATCGAGAAGTGGTAGCTGGACCCGAGCTCGGAATGGACGTGGACCCAGTTGCCGAAGTCGAACGGGACGTGACGCGTG
>JAEYWB010000230.1 GCA_023429275.1 Planctomycetota bacterium | reverse complement strand
CTTGCCGAACGGCCGGCCCTTCAGGCCTTCGCTCCTTTTCTCTCGTGAATCACCCGGCCCGTTGGGCCGGGCTGGAGGAACGGATGGCCTTTCAGGCCGCCAGGTCCCCTGCTGCCAGGCATTGACCAAAGCGAGCCTCACCGCTTCTCCACCTTCAAAGGACTGACCTTTGAAGGTGCCAGTCTCCAGTTCGACGGGATCTTGAGCACGGCGTCGCGCTCTCGTCTCCTCCGGCCCTTCAGGCCGGAACGCGCGCCCGTCATCCGCTGTCGCGGAACCATGACCCGGCCGCATGACCTGCTGCATGGAACGGAGGCAGACCGGGGGCTGACGCCGTTCCTGGTGGCAGGTGGCGTTGACTCTCGTCTCTGTACGGAAGCTCCGACACTGCTGCGAAGCTCTCCCGTCCCGACGCTGGCGGGAGCCGCCTCTGGAAGCGAGGATTGGTCGCAATGCTCCTCCAGAGGAAACAACCGCGATGCGACTGCTCGTTCTTCTCAGCCTGACCATCTTCACAGCCGCCTCTGTTTCGGCGGGCGAACTGGAGCTCTTCGCGGGGGGCGGCACGGGCGTCGAGAATGTTCCCGCCACGGAAGCGGCGCTCAACCAGCCGTTCGGGATCGACTTCGATACCGAGGGGAACGCCTATCTCGTCGAGCTCAAGGGAGAACGGCTGCTGCGGGTCGACATCGACGGGACATTCCACATCCTCGGAGGGGATGGCAAGCCAGGGAATGGGGGGGACGGCGGTCCGGCTCGCGCGGCGCGGTTCAACGGCATGCACTCGCTCGCAATGGGGAAGGATGGTCTCGTCTATCTGGCCGACACCTGGAACAACCGCGTCCGTGTCTATGAGCCGACGACGAAGATCGTCCGCGCGTTCGCGGGGACCGGTGCGAAGAAATACTCGGGCGACAATGGTCCCGCGATTGCAGCGGAGTTCGGTGGAGTCTTCTGCATCGCCTTTGCGCCGGATGGCAAGACGCTCTACATCACCGACCTCGACAACCGCCGGATCCGGGCGGTCGACATGGCGACCGGATCAGCCCGGCTTGTCGCGGGGAACGGCCAGAAGGGTGTACCGCGGGATGGAGCGCCGGCGGCAACATCACCGCTCGTCGACCCCCGGGCCTGCGCGGCGGATCGGAAGGGGAACGTCTACATCCTCGAGCGGGGGGGGCACGCGCTGCGGGTCGTCCGGCCCGACGGCACGATCCACACCCTGGCGGGAACCGGAAAGGCGGGACTGACGGGGGACGGCGGAGACGCGAAGCTGGCGACGCTGAACGGCCCCAAGCACCTGTGCATCGATCTCGACGACAGCGTCATCGTGGCGGACACGGCGAACCACGTGATTCGCCGCTACACGCCGGCGGACGGCAAAATCGTCCGCCTCGCGGGGACGGGAAAGAAAGGGGACTCGGGCCGCGGCGGCGATCCCCTGACGATCACGTTCAATGAGCCGCACGGCGTCCACGTCCGGCCGGATGGAACACTCTATATCGTCGACAGCATGAACCACCGCGTATTCCGGTGGAGGGGGCCGGCCGCAAATCGATAACAGGGTTGCCAGTTGAAATGCCTGTACGGAGATGCACTTCAGCATTGAGGCGAAATGGCCCTGCTAATTCTCCCGGCTTGAGCAGAAAGTCACTTCCTCCGTTGTGGCACCTCAGGTTTCAGACATAGAATTGAGGGTCCTTTCCTTCGCCGACTCTCACGTCATTGGAACAGTTATGCTTCGGGTATCTCTCTATCGCCGCGGCTTCACGCTCATCGAACTCCTCGTCGTCATCGCCATCATTGCGGTTCTCGTGGCGATCGTTCTCCCCGCCGTCCAACAGGCGCGTGAGGCAGCGCGGCGTTCGCAATGCTCCAACAATCTGAAGCAGTACGGCGTGGCGATGGCGAACTATCACGAAGCGCTCGGCTGTTTCCCATTTGCTGCAACCAACAATGCGGCAAACGCCAAGCGACGGACCTGGATCGTCAGTCTCTGGCCTTACATGGATCAAAGCGGCCTGTTCAATCAGTGGAACTTCAACCTGAATTTTCACGACGCGCCGAATGTGGACCTCACGACGAAAGACCTCGCGATTTATAAGTGCCCGTCGGACAGCGGCTCGGTCAAGAACACCGGCGGATCGAATCGCGTCCGCGGTAATTACGGCGTCTGCTGGGGCTCATTCGCGATCCCGCACACGGGGCGGACCGACGGCGGTGGCAGGGCTCTTTTCGGCTGGGACAACGGCACCGGAGCCCGTGGCCCCGAAGCCCGCAGTTCGCGCTATCGTGACATCTCCGACGGAGCATCGAACACGCTCATGATGTCCGAGATGCGTCGTGCGGTTCAGTCTGACGATGTGGACACCCGCGGCGACCTGTGGAACGATGATTCGGTTGGGTTCCTGTTCATGACGATCGCCACTCCGAATTCGACGCTGCCGGATTACCCGCGCGGCTGCCCGACGGATCTGAATTCGACGACGAATGTCGGACTCCCGTGCATTGCCGGAGCTCCCTGGCAAGTGGCATCGCGCAGCATGCACACTGGCGGTGTGCAGTCTCTTTTGTGCGACGGATCGATTCACTTCATCAGCAACAACATCGACCTGCAAACCTGGCAGCGGCTGGGAACGATTGCCCAGAACGATGTGGTCGGCTCGTTCTGACCGGTGCTTCGCAGCAATGAGCGACATCCCTTGTCCTCGATCACCCCGATCGAGGACAAGTTTCTGACCTTCATCCTGATGAGACAGCAAGATGCGAGCGGCAAGTGCGTGGGCTCTTTCCGGATTGTTGCTGGCGGCTCTCCAGCTTCCTGGTTGCGGCAGTGCCAATGAGGTGCAGACCGTCGAGGTCAGTGGAACAGTCGACCTTGATGGCATGCCGATCGAGACGGGCTACGTCAGTTTCTTTCCCGCAGATGGCAAGGGAGCGACGGCCGGTGTTCCCGTGACCAACGGTGCCTTCAAAGGGCCCGTCCCTCCGGGCGATAAGAAAGTGCAGATCAATGCACCCAGGAAGACCGGCCAGCGGAAGGCTTACGACACCCCCGACAGTCCGATGATCGATGTTGTCGAGGAGCAGGTTCCTGCCCGCTACAACGTCAACACGGAGCTGAAAGCGGACATCAAGAACGGCGAGAATGCGCCGCTCAAGTTCTCGCTGACCGGAGACAAGAAGAAAAAGTGAGCGAGGCCGCGGAACATCGGGCCCTCGCAAAGGGCCCTGTTTCTCCGACGCGCGCCTGCTTCTTCTCTACTCTTTCACCAGCCCCACGCGTCGCAGCGCCCGGTAGCCGTTGAACAGCAGGGC
>JAEYWB010000183.1 GCA_023429275.1 Planctomycetota bacterium | reverse complement strand
ATGACGTACAACCGCCGGAACATGCTCGGGGACGGGTGCGCCGAGCTGGCCAACGGCGGCCTGAGCGACCTCGGCCGGATGGCGGTGGCCGAGATGAACCGAGTCGGGGTGATCGTCGATGTCGCTCACAGCGGCTGGCGGACGAGCCTGGAAGCGGCCAAGGCGTCGAAGAAGCCGATGGTCGCCAGCCACACGGTCTGCCAGGGCCTGAACGATCACATCCGGGCGAAGCCGGACGACGTCATCCGCGCCATCTGCGACACCGGCGGGCTGATCGGGATCTGCTGCATCCCGCCGTTTCTTGCCCGCACCGGAGACATCGCGGCGCTGCTCGACCACATCGATTACGCCGTGAAGAAATTCGGCGTGGAACATGTCGCGATCGGAACGGACGTCGCCCACACGTCGCAGTACAGCTCAGCCGAAAACGCCAAGGTTCCGAAGCGCGCTCCCCGCCGAAACCGGTTCGCCTCCCTCTGGCCCGATGGAGCGCTCGGCGGAAACTGGCCACGGCAGGAAAGCCTCGCCTGGACGAACTGGCCGCTCTTCACCGTCGGACTTGTCCAGCGGGGCTACTCGGACGACGAGATCCGAAAGATCCTCGGGGAGAACGTCCTGCGGGTCTGCCGCGACGTGCTCGTGGATTCGCAGATCTCCTAGCGTTTTGTCACACGAAGGATTTTGGGTTGCGTCCATTAGCCGGCGGGCGCTCGCCCCCGGTTCGAACCGGACGCTAGCGCGTTCCGGCTAATCTTGCGAACCCCAAGTCCTGGCTGTGCCAAAACACCAGGGCCCGGTGAACCGGACGCCATTGCGTGCCGGTTCCCGCTCGGGCGTCCCTCAACGGGAGGCCTACCGCTTGCGAGGGACCGCCATGAGTTCCGGGTTCGGGTCGAAGACCCACATCCGGAACTCCTTGCGGCTCTTGCCGTAGCCATCAACGACCAGGAACCGCATTTCCTGCTTCTTCTCGCCCGTGCGGGGGTCCGTGACGTCCTTCGCCGCGAAGATCGAGCGGTACTTCTTGATCATCGGATCGTTCGGCGAGTCGAACTGGCCAACCGTGACGATCGAGCGGAACTGGTCGTGCCAGACGAATGCGTCGATGTCCCGGTGGGAGATCTCTTCCTTCGGGGCACAGCGAATCGTCACCTCACCCCGGAGGTGCTGCGCCAGGTGCATCGCGTTCTCGGCGGCATCGTCGAGGTTCGCTTCATTCTCATGCTTCTTGAGCAGGAATTCTTCCGCCGAGGGGAGGGGCTTCCCCTGGGTCAGGGCGATGCTCTTGCCGCTGAAGCTCGCGATGACGAGCGTGTACTTCCCCTTGTTTTCGAACAGTCCATTCCGCATCCCGCTGTTGAGGCTCAGGACGAGGGGATCGATCGACTGGCTCTGAACCTCCTCCGGCGTCAGGAGCGGATTCATCGACAGGAAGGCCCCGGCGAGCGGGCCGCGCTCTCCGCGGGGGGGAACGTAGACTCCGTCCTTGAACGCCTCCGGGCGGTATTTCTTGACCCACTTCAGCGTGTTCTGCGCCCGCTCGTCGTGGATCGACTGGTAGTTCCCGGCCAGGACGCAGACGGTCGTGATCCGGCGGAGGTTCTTGCGAATCTCCTCACGTCCCGTCCGGTCGGTGGTCCGGATCTTCTCGTTCTTTCCCTGCGAGATGTACACGTACGCCGGGATCCCCTTCTGACGAAGCTCGATCACGAGGTCGTGGGCGGCCTGCTCGGGGGACTTCCCTTCGTCGGTTTCGCCGTCGCCAGTGGCGTGGAACGTCGAGACCATGATCATCCAGGGACCATGCTCTTTGCCGAGTTTGTATTCGCGTGCCGGGTCGGCCTCGATCCGCGTCGTGTGACGGGTGAAGAGGTTGTCCGCGGTTGCGAGGCCGGGGAGCGAGATGGCGAACAGGACGGCGGAGAGGATCCGCAGGGAAGGCAGCATCCGGGACATGACACACTCCGTTGTGCAGGGACGGCGGCATTGCAGAGAACACCCGTCCGATCGAGCGGCCTTTTAGCCGCCCGGAAAAAGGAGCGTCCAGAGGCGTCTGTCGAATCGGCCCCGCAGGTCTTGAGACAAAATCCGAATGCGGCCGATTCTGCCAGAGAGACGGTGCCCAGGTTGCCTAGAGCCCCGATCTCCCGGGGCAGAGAGAGGATCCCGGAGTCCGGGGCCAGGAGTCAGCGGTTGAGGCCCCGGAACCACAGGATTCACGATCCTGCCTCCTGACTCCTTCTCCTCTCAGACGTTCGCGATCATCGCGTCCGCTCCCGCTTCCTGGAGCAGACGGGCGATCGACTGGCCGAGGTTCGCCGCCTCGGCGGAGCTTCCTTCACGGCCGGCGTGGATGCGGCGGTCTCCGCGGGCATCGAGCACCACCGCGTCGAGGAGAATGTGCGGGACCGAGCCAGTCGCGGTCGCCATCTCGCACGGAGGGGTCCTGGCCCAGACACCGACGGGGGCATGGCAGCCTGCCTTGAGCTCGAAGAGGCAGGCCCGCTCGGCGGAAACTTCGGCCATCGTCTGCGGACAGGTGACTGCCTTCAGGATCGCCCGCAGTTCCGTATCGGCCGCGCGGCATTCGATACCGATCGCCCCCTGGCCGACGGCGGGGTAGAGCAGGGGAGGTTCGAGCGACAGGCTGATCCTGTCCGCCCAGCCAAGCCGTTCGAGTCCGGCCGCCGCCAGGATGAGGGCGTCGAACTCTCCCGAATCGAGCTTTCTCAGCCGGGTATCGAGGTTGCCGCGGGCTTCGACGAACTGCAGGTCAGGGCGATGAAACAGGAGCTGAGCCCGGCGACGGAGGCTTCCGGTCCCGACCCGCGCCTTCCTGGGGAGCGCGTCCAGGTCGGCGACCTTCGCTCCGTTCGGAAGCAGCAGGACGTCGAACCGGGGCGCCCGCGGAGGGACGCCGCCAAGGACGAGTCCATCGACAGGAACGGTCGGCAGGTCCTTCAAACTGTGGACGGCGACATCGGCCCGGCCATCGAGAAGCGCTTCCTGCACCTCGCGTGTGAAGACCCCCTGGCCCCCCATCTGGGCGAGCGGGGCCTGCCGGTCGCGGTCGCCGATCGTACTGATCTCGACGATCTCGATCGCACCGTCGCGAGTTGCTGATCGAAGCAGGTCGGCAACATGCCGGGCCTGCCACATCGCCAGCTGGCTTCCACGTGTCGCAATCCGGATCGGTTGGTCTGACATGAGTCGCTGGGGAGCGCCGAGGCTTTTGAAGAATGTGTGATGCGATTGCCTGTGCGAAGCCCGCTCGGGAACGGGCGCCGTCGACAACCGGGCCATTCGCGGAGATTAGCGAAGTTCGCTGTTCCCCCAAGACCGAAGAGAGGCAGGAACAGGCTTCGTCGCAGGTCCCCGCTGATCAAGGCCGAGACGCATCGGGTCGCGCCCCCGACCAGGGCTACAGAAGGCTTCTCTCCAGCACCGCCTTCGCCTGGTCGAAGTACGGCTGCCAGGGGATCTCGGGCTTTCCGTACTTGAGGCAGTCGCGGACCTTCTGAAGCGTGTTCCGCGCCATGTGGGGGCAGCGGTTGCAGGCACAGGTCTGGCCGGAGTCCGCCATGATGCCCGGAACCGGGATGTACTCGTGCCACGGGGCGGTCTTCTGCAGAGCGTGGATCATCCCGACCTCGGTGGCGACGAGGAACTTCGTCGGCTCCTTCACCGCTTCGACGTGCTTCCGCATCTTCTCGGTCCCGCCGATGACGTCGGAGACTTCGAGAATGTTCCGCGGGCACTCCGGATGCGCCATGATGACGCTGCCCGGCGTGTTCCGCTTGGCCCGCAGGAGATCCTGCAGGCTGAAGATCTCGTGGACCATGCATGCTCCCGGCCAGAGGATCATTGGCCGGCCGGTGACCTCGGTCAGGTAGCGGCCGAGGTGCTGGTCGGGGACGAAGAGAATCTCTTTGTCTTTCGGGACCTTCTGATCGATGATCTCACGGGCGTTGCCGCTGGTGACGATCCAGTCGCACAGGGCTTTCACCGCCGCGGTCGTATTGATGTAGGCGACAGTGACGAAATCCCGTCCCTCGGCGCGGAGCTGCTGCTGGTACGCCGCCAGCTTGTCGGCGGGACAGCTGTCAGCGAGGGAGCACCCGGCCAGCATGTCCGGCAGGAGGACCCGCTTCTCCGGGTTCATGATCTTGGCGGATTCCGCCATGAAATGGACGCCGCAGAAGACAATCGTCGAGGTGGAGACCTTCGTGGCGTCGCGGGCGAGCTTGAGGCTGTCGCCGGTGAAGTCGGCGATGTCCTGGATCTCCCCGTCGACATAGAAGTGAGCGAGGATCGTTGCGTCCTGCTCGACCTTGAGGCGCTCGATCTCCTCCATCAGATCCAGCGGATCTTCGTAAGGAGCCGATTCAGGCGGCGCGACGGGAAGAATCGGAAGGGTGGCAGTGGACATGGTTCGGGCAGGGGAAGTCGGCGTCACTCGGAAACTGCCGGCCAGAAGATTTCGGCCGATCCCGGCATGCGCCTTCATGAAT
>JAEYWB010000156.1 GCA_023429275.1 Planctomycetota bacterium | reverse complement strand
GCGAATGCCCAGAGCCGCCCGGCAGGCGTTGAGCGCCGCCTCGTCGCTCGCGAACGGCCAGCCCCAGAAGCCGAGAGCCGCGTCCCCGAGAAAATCCCCCGTGACGCCGCCGTGGTGGAGGATCTGCTGCGTCATCACCTCGAGAGCGCTGCTGACGCGGTTCAGCAAGCCGTGCAGGTCTCCGGACGCCCCTTCCGCGCGGTGACTGAAGCCGCGAAGGTCGCAGAACAGGACGGTGACGTCGCACTCCCGCGGGTTAAGCAGCTCGGTGTCGAAGTTCGAACCGTCCCCTGCCCGCTCGATCGCCGCGAGAATCGGCGGGGAGAGGAACTGCCGAAGGACCGAGAGTGTCCCTTCGAGCTTGTTCTGCCGCTCGATCGAGCTGAGGACGTCGGCCAGGAGCTCCGTGAACTTCACGTCGGACTGCAGGTGCGGGGCCTGCGTCCGCGGCTGCTGTCCGGGGAGCGGCGTAAACCGTCCTCCGACGTAGAGCGCCCAGTGCTGGCCGCGATGCTGTCCGACCGGAGTGCAGTATGCCCAGTCGAACTCTCCCGAGAGGGTGTAGTCGGAGGGGACGGACTCGGCGCTGTCCCACAGGTGCAGGATCGTCTGTCCCTTCTCGATCGCGTCGGCGATCAGCTTTCGGCTCGGGCGGAAGGCCCCCGCCGTCTCCCGACGCCTCTCCCAGCTTCGAAGCTGCGTGTGGCCGTCCGGCGAGAGTGCGACGATGGCGGCCGCCTCGGCGTTTCGCACGCCGGTCAGCAGCAGGTTGACGAGGCGCGAGTCCCTCTCCGCCTCGGTCCGGGCTCCCCAGATGATATCGGGGAGTCGCGAGAGGACCTCGATCCGCCGGTCGGGGTCTTCGTACCGCACCTGTTCCAGCTGCTTGCGGGTGAAGACCACCTCCTCGATGGGGGCCGCATTGGCCGAGCTCGATTCCGATTCTCCCCTGGCGATGACGAACCGCGTTTCCCCGACGACGAACGATTCCCCGCCGACAAGCCGCCGCGTGGTCACTTCCTCGCCGCTGACGAAGACGGGATTCCGCGCCTGGGCAAGGCGTTCCAGCAGCACTTCCGAAGTGCTGTCCGCCACCTTCAGGGCCAGGTGGACCCGGGAGAGAGCCGGCTCCCAGGGAATCGGGAGGATGGCATCGGACGATCGGCCAAGCGTGTAGGCCTCGCCCGAAAGGAGCGGATGCCGCAGTCGCAGTTTCGGTTCCGGTCCGACGGCAATCAGTTGCAGCACGGAAGATCCTTCGAGCCTTCTGCTCGACCATGTGCGGGCAAGGGCCGCCATGATATCGAAAACGCCGGCAAAGGGACCCGGGCCGGGATCAGATTTCCATTCACCGATGCGTCGCCTTGGACTGCCAGGCCACTCACCGCCACGGTCCGCTCGTCGCTGACCGTTCAACGCATGCGGTCTCGAACGAACCGCCCGGTCAGTCCAGCGGCGGCTCGGTCGCGACTTCGTGCCACTTCATCGCCTGGTCCATCGGCTCGATCCGCAGGACGACCGCGCCGTCCTGGAAGATGCGGACAGTGCCGGTCGATTCGGAGACGGCGATGGCAATTGCCTTGGTCGCCTTGGAGATCCCCGCGGCCGCCCAGTGCCGGGCGCCGAGCCCTTTCGAGAGGGTGATCGTCTCGGCATTGGAGTCGAGAATCCGCCCTGCGGAGACGACCTGTCCGTCCGACGAGATCACGAACGCCCCGTCGATCTGGGCGAGCTCCTTGACGCTCTCCCGCACGCGAGGGTTGTGGATCATCCGCTCTTTCGGGCTGTAGCCACGGAAAGGGTCATGGACCCCTTCGTGCGACATCTCGAGCACCTTGCGATGCTGCCCGACAACGAACAGCGTTCCGACCTGTCTCCCTTCGCGTCCTTCGCGGCCGATCTCGACGGCGAGGTCGACCACCCGGCGAAGCGTGTCGAGCGGAACCGACGTCTCGAGCCGCTGCAGGTCCCGGCGGGTGAGGCGGGCGAGACGCTCCGTCAGGCTGATGACGCTGACGGTGTCGAGAGCGTCCTTGTCGTAGGTTGTGTAGATCCCGATCACCTTCGCCCCGGTCGGGACGAGGTTGTCGGCGATCGCCTCGAGGAGCGCCTGGCTCACCTGAATCTGCCGCGTCTGCGGCTCGTGGCTGAGCTGGACTTCGCTGAGCCCCAGGTCCTTGGCTGCCTGGAGAACGTCCGCCTTGTTGGAGGCGATGATCAGTGGAGTATTGGGAAGGGCGGCGCGGATCGCCTTGAAATCGTAGACCTGCTCGGCCAGGAGCAGCACCGCCTTGGCTTCGACCGCCTCCGCCAGCTTTCCCGCCGCCGTCAAAAGGGCTGACAGGTTCGGAGTGAGATCGACACGCACCATACCGCCATTCGTCCTCAGATGTGGTCTCAAAGAGCCCGCCCGCAGGGCGTTGGCAGTGTATGGAAAATGAGGAGGTCGTCAACGAGCGAATCTATTGATGTCGCAACGATTTCCGGCAGGCCCGCGAGTGTGGCGTCATGACCGGACTGCCAGCCGCGACAAGCTGGCCGGCAGTCCGGCGGAATCAACGCTGTTCAGGACGGCCCACGCCATCGAGCAGGCACGGGCCGGTCGGCCTTCGGCTCGCCGAACCGGTCAGCGGTGCAGCTATTCCGCAAGCGCCTTGACCAGGACGCTCCCTTCGGCCGTCGGCATCGCGACGTCGAGCAGCCTGGCGATCGTCGGCGCCACATCGATGTTCCGGACCAGGCCGAGATCGGTCCCGGGGCGGATCCCCCGTCCGGAGAGGACGAGCGTCGCGTAGAGATCGGGGTGGTCCGGCAGGTAGCCGTGCGTCCCCCCCTTGGTCGCACGAGGGACGACAGGGTCTTCCCCTTCGGCCGAGTCGGTGAAGCTGTAGCCGGGCTTCGCCGAGAGCCACAGGTCCGGAAAGCGGTCGTTGCTCCCCGGGGACGCGACGCCGTACTTCGAGAAATCGGCCTCCTCAACGACGGTCGCCACTCCTTCGAGCTTCTGGAACCGGTCGCGGATCTTCGGGAGCAGCTCCGCCTTTCGGGCGGCATCGAGAACGTAGACCATGCAGCCTCCCCCCTGGGAGACGCTCCTGGCTGTCGGCTTCGCATCGGCCGGGGCTCCCTCGGGATTGAGGGCCTTCAGCAGGACATTCGGCCGAATGTCCTTCTCGATCGGGCGGAAACCGTGGTCGCTGGCGATGACGATCGTGGTCCGATCGGCATTCTTCGAACGCCGGACCGCCTCGACCAGGCTCCGGACACACGTGTCCGCCTGACTGACCGCCCAGTAGGCTTCCGGCGTCTGCGGGCCGAACGAATGCTGAGCGTGGTCGAGCTCGACCAGGTGAACCAGGACGAGGTTCGGCGAGTGGTTCTGCAGGACGTGGTCGGTCATCTTCACGTAGAGCCAGTCGCGCATGACCCCGCAGACCTTGTCCTTGCACCAGGCTCCGTGCGAGTCGATCGGAATCCCCGCCGCCCGCATCTCGTCGAGCCACGACGGCGTCCCGTATTCCTTCCAGGCGTCGCCCGGCATATCGGGGACCGTCCAGTCGAGCGTCTTCGCATTGCGCGAGGCGGGCCAGAGAACCCCGGCGGTCTTGTAGCCCGCCTTGTGGGCGACATCGTAGATCGTCGGGATTCTGACGATCTCATCCTTGTCAAAGAGCGGATCGACGATGAGCTGGACCGGCTTGGCGGTCGCGCGGTCGAGGTAGTTGTTCCCGAGTACGCCATGCTTCGCCGGGGGGGCGCCGGTCACGAGGGTCGTGTGGTTCGGCCAGGTGACGGTCGGAAACGAACAGGTCATTCCGCTCGCCCGGGCACCGCTCATCGCGAGGGCCCGGGTCGTCGGCAAT
>JAEYWB010000155.1 GCA_023429275.1 Planctomycetota bacterium | reverse complement strand
CGTGCCGAGATAGGGGATCGATCCGACCAGCCCCCCCAGAGCACACAGCAGCCACAACAGGCCGATCGCGACGACCGGCAGCAGTGGGCCCCCCATGAAGGAGAGGATGCGCTTCGCGACATACACGAATGCCGAGCTGAGCGAACAGTCCTTGCCGGCGAAGTTCAGGGCGGCCAGCCGGGCGATCGTCCCTCCGCAGAGGCCGCAGATGAACAGCAGCCAGAGGAGCCGCGTCCAGGACATCGCCGTCGTCGACAGACTGCCGGACGAATTGACGAGCGGCCAGCCGGCGTTGAAGAAGTCGCGATAGGGACGGACGACCTGAAAGTCGACGAACGGCAGTCGACCGAGGACCGAACCACTCCCAAGCGGCGCGCCGGGTTCGACGAAAGCCGGCCCATCCTCGACGTGGGCGTATCCGATCTCCTGCCACGGCCAGGAAGTTCGGAAGGTCGCCGGAGCGAATGGCAGAAGCGAGAACGCCCATTCCCCGACAGCGATCGCGACCACGGCGACAAGCCCGAGGGCGAGCTTTCGATAGTCCATCGCCAGGCGAAAGGCCTGGAACAGGTTCAGCCAGGGAAGCCATCGGCGCAGACGAGCGTTGTCGGTTTCCCAGAACTCTTCTTCCAGCGGATATGTCGACGATCCGGCCGGCGGGCTGACCGCCGAGGGACCCGGGGCCGGCGGCGGAGCGCCCGGGCCGTCGAACAGGAACGGCGGCGGCGATGGCGGCGGCTGCGGCGGCGGATTCTCGCTGGAACTCACTCGAACGACTCCCGGGGGCAACTCTTGTGTCGCGGCATTGTGGCGGAAAGGAGTTACGAAGAAAACGGGGAGAGCGGATCGGGGATCAGGAGGCGAGGGGCGTTGGAGGCGAGGGGGGGACGAGGCGAGAGGTTGACGGGGGTTAGAGGTTAGAGGTTAGAGGTTAGAGGTTAGAGGTGAGAGGTTAGAGAAAGGACAGAGCGTCCTCTCCAGTCTCTAACCTCTAACCTCTCACCTCTAACCTCCCACCTCCCACCTCTTCTGCCATACTGTACAGGAGTCGATGGATCGTCAGTTGGGTCGCGACTATCCTTTCTCACAAAACGCCGTCTTCCTGAGAGCCTGATGTCGCGGACGTTCGTCGAGCTGACACCGCAGAATTTCTCCTTCAACAGTCCCCTGGGGTGGTGTCCTGCCTGCCAGGGGCTCGGGACCGAGCGCGGAACGAATCAGGCGGCACTGATCAGCAACCCGAACCTGTCGCTCATGGACGGAGCGGTCGGCATCTGGCCCGCCCCGCGGCTGAACCCGGCGTTCCGGCAGGTCCTGGAGGCTCTTGCGGCCGGTTTCGACATCCCGCTCGAGACCCCGTGGTATCAACTCGACCCGCAGCATCAGCGGGTCATCCTCTATGGGGCGGGGGAAAAGTGGCTCGACATCCCCTCGGCGGACGGGGGAGCGGCCGTCCGCATCCAGTACAAGGGGCTCTACCCGACCATCGACGAGGCGTCGCGAGTCTCGTACACGTACCGCCAGCAGTTCCTGGATCTCGTCGGCGAGAAACCCTGTTCGGTCTGCAACGGCGACCGGACGCGGGATGACGCCGCCGCGGTCAAGCTCAATGACCAGACACTGCCGCAGCTCTGCCGGCGGCCGCTCGCCGAGACGCTCGAGTACCTCAAGTCGCTCAAGCTGACGAAAGAACAGAAGAAGATCGCCGGCGACCTGCTCAACGAGGCGATCCACCGGCTGTCGTTCCTGGTCGATGTTGGCCTCGACTACCTCACTCTCGACCGGTCGATGCCGACCCTCAGCGGGGGGGAAAGCCAGCGGATCCGCCTGGCCGGACAGATCGGACGGGCCCTGACCGGCGTCCTTTACGTTCTGGACGAGCCGACGATCGGCCTTCACCCGCGCGACAACGGCCGGCTGATCTCCGCACTGCACCGGCTCCGCGATCTCGGCAACACCGTCATCCTCGTCGAGCACGATCGGGAAGTCCTGGAATCCGCCGACCGGCTGTACGACTTCGGTCCGGGAGCGGGACGCCGCGGCGGGACCGTCGTCGCCGAGGGGAGCCCGAAGGAGCTCGAACGACAGGACTCAGTCTCGCTGACGGGAGCCTATCTTCGCGGGACCAAGGGGATTCCGGTTCCGACGGTTCGAAGAGTCGAGCGGCACTCCGCAACCACTCCGGCGCCGGCAAAGAAGAAGGGGAAGAAGGCGGCGACGCTCTTTCCCGCCGAGCCTGCCGCCGAATCGGGCGAGACGGGCAGGCCCGCTGTCGCAACATCGGGGCCTCCCGCGCTCTACGAAAGCCCGCCGGGGGGAGCGTGGATCGAGCTCCGCGGTGCTCGCCAGCACAACCTTCGCGGCGTGGACCTGTTCATTCCGCTCGGAACGTTCGTCGCGGTGACGGGGCTCTCCGGCTCGGGCAAGAGCTCCCTGCTCATGGAGACGCTCGGCCGGGCGATCGCGCGGCACCTGCATCGCGTCGGCGAAATGCCGGGCTCGCACGATGAGATCCGCGGCATCGAGAAGATCGATATGGTGATTGTCGTCGATCAGTCTCCCCTCGGCAGCACCCCCGCCTCGAACCCCGGGACCTACACCGGCGTCTGGGACCCGATCCGCGAGCTCTTTGCGCGGCTTCCCGAGGCGAAGCTCCGGGGCTACAAGCCGGGCCGCTTCAGTTTCAACCGCCCCGGCGGGCGGTGCGAGGACTGCGAAGGGATGGGGCAGAAGAAGATCGAGATGCACTTCCTCCCGGACGTCTGGGTGGAATGCACAACCTGCAAGGGAGAGCGGTTCAACCAGGAGACGCTGGCAGTCCGTTACAAGACCCGGTCGATCGCCGATGTCCTCAACCTGTCGATCGGCGAGGCACTCGAGCTGTTCGACAACATTCCGAAGATCCGCGCTCCTCTCGCGACGCTGGCTGCCATCGGACTCGATTACCTGACGCTCGGCCAGTCGGCGGCGACCCTCAGCGGCGGGGAAGCACAGCGGGTCAAGCTCGCGGCGGAGCTCTGCCGGCCGAACAACGGCAAGACGCTGTATCTCCTCGACGAGCCGACGACGGGCCTGCACTTTGACGACATCTCGAAACTCCTCAAGGTTCTCAACAGCCTCGTCGAGCAGGGGAACACCGTCGCGGTGATCGAGCACAACCTCGACGTCA
>JAEYWB010000107.1 GCA_023429275.1 Planctomycetota bacterium | reverse complement strand
GTTCTACCCTTCATCGGCGGACGGCCCGTAGAGGCCGGGGACAGGGATGTCGTTCAGTCGCAGATAGACGCAAAGGTGGCCGCGGTGATGAATGATGTGATTGATCACGAAGGTTCGCAAAACGGCCGCCTTGGGCATCGTGAAGACTGCAGCTCCGTTGTCGAGGAGCGTCCAGGGCTGCGAGAAGACGGCGTCGTCGGCCGTCGCGAGATCCTGCCGGGCCTCGGCGACGTTCTTGTCGAAACGCTCCAGGATTTCCTGGCGAGAGGCGGCCGGTGTCGTTTTGAACGCTTTCCCGCCGGGATTCACGTCCAGCGAATCCTGATGAAGAGTGAAGCCGGTCCAACTGGGAATGGTCGCCAGATGAGTCCCGACCCATCGGATCGTGTTCGACTTCTCGTGACACTTCCAGTCGAGTTTGTCGTCCGGAATCCGCTCCAGCACCTTGCGGGTTCCAGCCATCTCTTGATCGAACTCGGGAAGGAGAGCCTGTCCGATGGTCATGGAATTCTGTTCGTACCGGGGGGAGAGAAGTCGGAAGCTGCTGTCGCTCGCGAGATTGTGATGCGGATCTCATAGGGAGTCGACGGCAGACGGAGCCAGCGTACCTCGGCCAGTCCGGGCGGACCATCTTCCCAGGCTGACGTCTTCGAACGCTCGTTGGCCGGTGAGCCGCGATCGCTGTACACTCCCGCCGGACGGCGGCGTGTCGAATCGCTGTCGATCTTTGGCCGCGGCGCGAGATGCTCGCGGCTCATGCCGAGCGAGAGTGGCGGAACTGGCAGACGCACTGGACTTAGGATCCAGCGGGGCAACCCGTGCAGGTTCGACTCCTGTCTCTCGCATTTGAGCCTTCCGGGGGGGAAGCGGGCCGTCCTCGAATGTCCGAATTCCCCGTGGCAGCCTGAGCCCGTCTGGGGCTGTGGACCGTCGACGCTGTCGAATGCGCACGACTGATCGGGCCCGGGCGGCCCGGAAGTCGGTTCCGTGGGACTTTCCTGCCCCGAAAATCGAGCGAAAGACGCCGCTACACAGCGGTTGGTTTGCGTGCTAAACTGGCGGGAGCGAAAAGATTCCGCTCTCCATCCCTGTTCTCCGCGGGGCGTTTGAGTGGGCACCGGATCGCGGTTTGCCGCGGTCGAATCCGTCCACCCGTCCCGGGAGCGTCTGACCATGGCGAAGGCCTCGTCGAAGGATTTGTTTGATGATTCCACGATGACGTTCGGTGAGCACCTCGAGGTGCTCCGCTATCACGTCATCCTGGCGCTCATCGGATGGGTCGTCGCGGTTGCCCTCGCCTTCTACTGGGGCGAAGCGATCGTCCGGACGATCCGGCAGCCGATCGACAAGGCGATCGAGTCGCTGCAGGTCAATCAGGAGAAGAAGCCCGAACAGAAAACCCTCGGGCCCGGAGAGATCGACGCTACGAAGCTTGGCCAGTTCCACGTCGACATCGCGCCGTCTGCGCTTCTCAGCACACTCCATCGACTCGTTCCGGCCCAGATCCCCGAGAAAGTCGATGGTCTGCCGGCCGAACCGGTTTCGATTCCGGTCTACTCCGAGGAGATCAAGCAGCTCCAGGAGAGGGTCCTCAAACCGAAGATTGTGACCACCAATGCCCAGGAAGCTTTCCTGACGTACATGCGGGTCTCGATGGTCGCGGGGACCGTCCTGGCCTCGCCGTGGATCTTCTTCCAGATCTGGCAGTTCGTGGCGGCGGGGCTCTATCCGCACGAGCAGAAGTATGTGTACCGCTACGGGGCACTCAGCCTGGTGCTCTTCCTTGCCGGTGCGGCGTTCTGTTTCTACCTCGTTATGCCAATCGTTCTCGAGTTCCTCCTGGGCTTCAACACCTCGATGGACCTCGAGCTGATGAACCGCCTGTCGGAGTACATCAGCTTCGCCGTGATGCTGCCGCTGATGTTCGGCGTGAGCTGGGAACTGCCGCTCGTGATGGTGTTCCTCAACAAGATCAACATCTTCAGCATCGATCTCTATCGCGAGAAACGACGGATCGCGATCTTCGTCATTGCGGTGCTGTCGGTGTTCCTCACCCCCGCCGATCCGGTCAGCATGCTGCTGATGATGCTTCCGCTCGTCGCGCTCTATGAGCTCGGAATCGTCTTGTGCCAGTTCAATCTCGCCAAGAACCCGTTCCACGAGCTGACACCCGCCTGACCTGGCGATGGGCCGCGTCGCGCGGCTCGCGAACGGATGACGCCACTCCGGTCGCGCGAGTGGTGAAGCCGGGTACGCCATCCTTCTGCGTGCTCCGAGCTCACTGGATTTCACGTCGGCCCCCACGACAGTGCCTCGACTTCGAGCCCTCCGCACATGACGTACGACGATCTGCTGGTCCTGATCCCCAGCCACAGCCTCGAAGACTTCCCGACGGAGCTCGGTGAGAAACCGGCCGAGGGACTTCTCAACCCGTTTGCCGTGGTCTGGCACCCGGTCCTTCTGGCTGCTGCACAGCGACTTCCGCGATGGCAGCGGGCGGATGACAACCTCCCGGTCCAGCCGAACCGGCTCGTCATTGTCCCGACGAAGTGCAGCGACCAGGTCCCCGATTCCTGGATCGAGCGGGCTCGCCGCGAGGGGATGAACGTCATCACCGGCATCACCGACCGGCAGGCGATGCTCGACGCCGCTCTCGCGCCGCTCGAACGCGTTCCGGCTGTCGACCCGGATCTGGCGGCGGACTTTCTCGCCTTCGGCCACATCTATATCCAGACGGAGCTGCTGACCCGGCACATGCGGAACTTCAGTCACCTCGACGAACCGCACCTGGAGCGGGAGATCGTCGCGGCGGCGAAGGCGGCCTGCAGCCAGGATGGCGAAGCGGCCCGGAAGTACCTGCGGCACTGCTTCGAGATGCTCCTCGAGTGCCGCGAGCGCTTCTACCCCGTCGAATGCTTCCTGCTCGACTTGTGCCTCGTCATCCCCCGCCTCGGCGGGGAGAAGCTGCAGAAGCTTCTCGAGACCGGGCAGACCATCAACCTGATGGTCACGGCCGCGGATCTCGAACAGATCGCCGTCGAGCATCCTGAGTCGCTCTCCCTGCTCCGCGAGGGGGTCGCCGCCGGGCAGGTCGAGCTCGTCGGAGGGGAATACCAGGATCTCGGAACGCCGCTCCTCGACATCGATACGGTCATCGACCAGCTCTCGCGCGGTCGGAAGACATACGAACGGCTGCTCGGACGCACACCGGGCATCTGGGGAAGGCGGCGATACGGAGTGAGCCGGCAGATGCCGCAGCTCCTCGATCGTTCGGGCTTTACGGGGGCGTTCCATCTCGTGATGGACGACGGCTACTACCCCGACGAGGAGCAGTCGAAACTCCGCTGGGAGGGAGCGGACGGTTCGACGCTCGATGCGTACAGTCGCATTCCGCTCGCGGGAGACAGTGCCTCGAGCTACCTCAGGATGCCGGTCCGGATTGCGGAATCGATGGACCACGACCACGTCGCCGGGGTTGCCATCGCCCGATGGCCGGAGATGCGGACCCCCTGGCTCGAAGACCTCAAGCGTGGAGAGAAGTACGCCGCGGTTCTCGGCAAGTTCACAACGCTGAGCGAGTTCTTCACCCGCACGGAGCATCCCGGTCGACATACCGACTTCCCGGCGGACAAGTACCTGACCCCCTTCTTTGTTCAGTCGGTCGCGAAGCAGGAGGCCCATCCGATCGGCCGCTATATCGACTGGTGGGCCCGTCAGTCGGCATTCAAGTCTGCGGCCTGGGTTCAGACGATGGCCGCGGCGCTGTGGGGACGCCCCTGGCCCGGCGATCTCACGGCCGTTGTGGACGCGATGGCGAAGGCCCATCCCGATGCGGAGGAGTCGGTCGCCAAAGACGCCCAGGGAGCGATCGATCAACTGGCCGCCGCTGGCCGGTCCGCGATGACCGAGGTGTTCTCCTCGGGATCACCGGCCGGGGGAGCCGCGGCAGGGCCGGGATGGCTGCTCCTCAATCCACTGGCCGTCGGACGGAAGGTGTGCGTTGAACTTCCCGGAGAGGCCCGGTCGGCGGCCGATCCTGCGACGCGCGTGGTCCAGAAGGCCGCAGCGGGAGCGGGAAGTGTTGCGGTCGTCGACATTCCGTCGTGCGGGTTCGCGTGGGTCCCGGCCGGAAGCAGTGCTCCGGCGAAACCGGCTTCCCGCGACAAGTCACCGCCGATGGCGGAGGGGCTCACGCTGCGGAACGAGTTTTTCGAGGTCCATGTCAGCGAAACAACCGGGGGGATCAGCCAGGTCCGCACCTATCACCGCAGCCCCAATCGGGTGAGCCAGCAGCTCGCGTTTCGCTTTCCGCGAGAACGGACCCTGACGATCGAGACCGAGGGGGAAGAGCCGCAGACGACCCAGTCGTTCTATTCGGAAATGCGATCGACCGCGGCCCGGGTCCTGGCCGCAGGGCCGGCGATGGGGGCGATCGAAACCTTCGGTGAGATCGTCGATCAGCAGACGAACGTCCTCCTGGCGGATTTCCGGCAGGAGATCCGCGTCTACCGCGGCAAGCCGATCATCGAGCTCCTGATCGAGCTGAAGCCGTCCCGCAAGCCGGAGGGGGACCCGTGGTCGAACTACTTCTGTTCCCGGTTCGCGTGGAAGGATTCGTCCGCCGCGCTGACCCGCTCGATGCAGATGGGGGCGAGCCCCGTCGGTGAGCAGGAGCGGATCGAAGCCCCTCACTACGTCGAGATCGCCGACGAAAAATGGCGGACAACGATTCTCGGCTGCGGCTTGCCGTTCCACCGTCTCACCGGCGACCGGATGCTCGACACGATCCTGATCGCCGAAGGAGAGAGCCGGACAAGCTTCCGGATGGTGATCGCGGTCGACGATCAGTACCCGCTCCAGGCGGCTCTCGATGCCATGACCCCTCCGGTCGTCCTGCGGCTCGAGCAGGGGCCTCCGGCGGTCGGGGAATCGGGATGGCTCGTCCACATCGGGACGAAGAACGTTGTCCTGCTGGGGATTCACCCGCTGCACGGCGATCAGGGAGAGGACCTCAGTACCGCGGCCGGCTTTGCCGTCCGGCTGCTCGAAACCGAGGGGCGGAGCAAGGTCTTCAAGCTCCGTCTGTTCAAGCCTGCGAAGAGTGCCCGTCAGCGGGACTTTCGTGATCACACCGTCCAGACGCTGCACATGGAGGGGGACGCCGTCGTCGTGCATGTCAGTCCGCACGAGGTGTGCGAAGTGGAAGTGACGTTCTGACCTTGGAGTGGGTAGTGGGTAGTGGGTAGCCAAGCGGTTTGGGATGCTGCATTCTTTGGCTACCGACGACCCACTATCCACTACCCACTACCGCTATGACCTGGCATCAGGCCCGCATCACCCTGCCCGCGTTTCCCCGCGGCGTCCATCTCGTGACGCAGCACATCCTGCGGGGAGTGCCGCAGATCGGCGAGATCGAGACCGGGCTGCTGCATGTCTTCATCCTGCACACCTCGGCCTCGCTGACGATCAACGAGAACGCCGATCCGGATGTCCGGACGGACATGGAGATGTCGCTGAACCGGCTCGCACCGGAGGACGCTCCGTACGTCCATACGCTGGAGGGGCCGGACGACATGCCGGCCCACGTGAAGGCGTCGCTGATGGGAGCCAGCGTCCTCGTCCCCGTTTCCCGCGGCCAGCTTGTGCTGGGGACATGGCAGGGAATCTATCTGTGTGAGCACCGGGACCGCGGCGGTGCACGGTCGCTGGTTCTGACGCTCCAGGGAGAGACCCGCTGAACGCCTCGCACGCACTGCGCGTCGCGGTCGCGGCTTTCCGTTTGTCACCTTCCCCTTTAGACTTGAGACAATTCCGTCGTTGGGGGCGTAGAACGAAGCACGCCGCGATGGAGTCATCCAGGTGATCGCGGAGTTTTTCCGATGTCGTTGCGAGTACGTGAGTCGGCCGGGGTTGGACGCGTGGTCCGGGCCCTGGGATTGGGCCTGATGTTGACCGCCGCCGCTCTGGCAGGACCGACCGTCCGCCTGGAAGCCCAGGAGACGCCTGTGAAAAGCGCGGATCCCGCGGAATGGCCGGCCCTGGTGAAGAAGTTCAAGGAGAATCGCCAGACCCTCGAGGGACTGCAGAAGCGGTTCGAGTCGGCCAAGGCCGCGGAACAGCTCAAGATCCAGGAAGAGGCGAAGCCGTTGATCAAGGAGATCAACGAGACCTACCCGAAGCTGCGCGAACTCGCTCCGGTGGTCTACAAGGCGAACCCGCAGGACCTGGAGGCCGCGGAGATTGTCCTCGAACTCGTTTTCCAGGCGAACCGTTATGCGCCCGCGGTCAAGGCGGCCGATTCGGTTCTCGCCCATGACCCGAACAATCAGCTCGCTTTGAACCTTGGCGGAGTGGCGAAGTTCGCGATGCACGACTTTGCCGGTGCCAGGGAACTGTTCGAGAAGGCCCGTACTGCGAACGTCCTGATCGGGCAGCTCGCCAATTACTCGGAGAACTGTGAGCCGTATATCGGCTACTGGGAGGAAGAAAAGAAGATCCGCGCCGCGGAAGACGCCGCGGAAGGGGACCAGCAGCTGCCGATCGTCGAGTTCGATACGACGAAGGGGAAGATCACGCTGCTGTTGTTCGAGAACGAGGCCCCCAACACGGTCGCAAACTTCATCAGCCTCGTCGAGAAG
Source organism: Planctomycetota bacterium (assembly GCA_023429275.1). Lineage (GTDB taxonomy): Bacteria > Planctomycetota > Planctomycetia > Planctomycetales > Planctomycetaceae > Planctomyces_A. The sequence goes on along the minus strand of JAEYWB010000107.1, from coordinate 1,221 downwards.
AAGTTCTACGACGGGATTCTGTTCCACCGTGTCCTTCCGCAGTTCATGGCGCAGGGCGGTTGCCCGAACAGCCGTCCCGGGAGCGGCGCTCCGGCTGGGACCGGGGGACCGGGATACAACATCAAGTGCGAGTGCTACGCCCCCAAGGCCCGGAAGCACTTCATGGGGAGCCTCAGCATGGCTCACGCCGGCCCGGACACCGGGGGCTCGCAGTTCTTCCTGACGCACCTGCCGACCGCGCACCTCAACCCGAACGCCGCGGCCCGCTCCGGCCACACGGTCTTCGGCCGGGTGATCGACGGAATGGACGTCGTTGCGGCTCTGAAGGTGGGGGACGAGATCAAATCCGCCAAGGTCGTCCGCAAGCGGAACCACGAGTACAAGCCGGAAACGATTCCGGAGAAGTAACGACTGTCGGAGGAGACGGGCCGGTGCGGCCCGGATCGCCATGCAGGACATTCGGCATCGGGTCTGCAAGTCAGGCCCGGTGCCGCTGTTGTTTTGAGGGGCGAACACGCGGGATGAGGCGGGAGAGAATGCCATGCCGGAACGCCGTCTGATTCGAGCACGATGGGTCTTTCCGACCGGTGAGCCTCCTGTCGCCGACGGACTGCTGGAGATCGAAGACGGAGTCGTCACGGGGCTATCGACGTCATCGTCTGGCCCAGGCGATCGCGACGTTGTCGACCTGGGCAACGCCGCGATCATCCCGAGGCTCGTCAACGCGCACACCCACCTCGAGTTCAGCCACCTTCCGACGCCGATCGCCGCGGGCGAAACATTCGCCGCCTGGATCGGGGCCGTCATCGCCGAGCGGGCCAGTCGTCCTTCGTCCGTGGAGGTGTCGCGGCAGACGGGGCTCTCCGAGTCTCATCGGGCCGGTGTCGGAGCTCTCGGAGAGATCGCAACCTCCCTCTGGAAGTCGTCCGAAATTCCGCCGGATGCCCCTCCGATGGTGATCTTCCGCGAGGTTCTCGGCCTCAATCCGGAACTGGCCGCGCAGCGGATCGCGGATCTCGAATTGCACCTGGCGGAAGCGCCGCGGGATCCTGCGGGGGTTCGGCGGGGAATCAGTCCACACGCCCCTTACAGCGTTCATCCCGACCTGTTCGAGGCAACGATCTCGCTGGCCCGGGGGCACGGTTGCCCCGTTGCGATGCATCTGGCCGAGACCGCCGAGGAGCGGCAACTCCTGCGGGAAGGGACCGGTCCGCTGGTCGA
>JAEYWB010000005.1 GCA_023429275.1 Planctomycetota bacterium | reverse complement strand
CAGGGTTCCATCTCGCGATTCCGGCGGGAAGTACGACGCTCTCCCAGGTCCGCCAGATTCAGGCGACGCTCGGGATTCCGCTCCAGGACCGCGACGAGCGGGGGAAGTCCCTGGCCGCCTTCGTAAGCCGGATACGGCACGCAACCCCGAGACTCTGGGTGACGCCTCTGCTGATCGCGATCAACGTCGGCGTGTTCCTGCTGATGCTCCGGACAGACGGAAGCGCAGTCCGGCCCGGTCCCTCGATCTTTTCGAACGGCTTTCCGCCAGAAATGATGGTGGACTGGGGAGCCAATTTCGGCCCTCGCACGCTGGCCGGGGAGCCGTGGCGACTGCTGACCTGCGCATTCCTGCACTTCAACATCATCCACATCGCTCTCAACATGCTGATGGTGTGGCTTCTCGGCCGGACGATCGAACGGCTCCTCGGGAACACGGCCTATCTGACGACCTATCTCTTTGCCGCGTTTGGTGGAAGCCTCGCCAGTCTCTGGGCTCACGAGGATGCCGTCGGCGTCGGGGCCTCGGGAGCAGTCTTCGGCCTCATGGGGGCGATGCTGGGAATTGTGCTGCGACATCGAAACGTGTTCCCGGCCGAAATCCTCCACAATCTTCGTTCGCAGAGTGTGAGCCTGCTGATCATGAATCTCATTCTGGGATCGCAGATCAAGGGGGTCGACTTGGATGCGCACATCGGGGGCGCGGTGGCGGGACTGCTCTGCGGCCTGGCGATCGATTCCAAGGTCAGTGCGAATGGCGACCGCCGTTCTCCCTGGCAGCTTGTGGGGTTTGTCGCTGGCTGCGTCGGGATCGGCGTTCTTGTCGTCGCCACCCTCCCGCAGCCTCGGGCCGCCGTGGCCAACGTCCTGATGGACGTCATCCGGCTCGAGGGAGGCCTTGTCCAGCAGCTGACGGAGGCCGAGAAAAAATTCCTCGCAGGAGAAGCCAGCGGTGAAACGTACGAATCGGTCGTCCGCGACGAGGTCCTCCCCAGGTGGGATGCGGAGCGGGTCCGGCTCGAGGGACTCGAACGAGTCGCGTCCGTCGACAAGCCGGCCCTGGACGACCTGGCCAGGTTCATGCGGCTTCGCGGAGAGAGCTGGAAGCTGTTGACCCAGGGGACCATCGACGGCGATCTGGCGGAGCAGGGGAGAGGCCTGCTGAAGCTGGATGAGGCACTCGCGGCACTCAATCTCCTGTCGGACCGCGACGGGGAGCGGCTCGGAATGAAGCTGACGATTCCCGAGGTTTCGATCGTCCCGGAGGGGGCGATCGCCCGACTTGCCGCGGTCGAGGGGGACGTCTCGCGGGAGTTGAATCAACTCTTCGATCGCCACGACCGGAAGGAACTCTCCGACCGGCAGTTCGCCGAGGCGATTGAAAACGATCTCGTTCCGCCTCTGGAGAAGGAGGTCACCCGGGCACGCGGGGTGGCCTTGGAGGCACGCGGTTCGATCAAGTCGGCTCTTCTCCGGTCGATACGCAACGCCGACGCCGCACAGGAAGCCCTCCGCGAGTTAACCGGCAGGTTGAAGCAAGGGGACGCGCCCGCCCCCGACGAAGCGATCGAACGTCTCAGGAGGCTGGGGGCAAGAACGGAAGAAGGGACCGCCGCCAGCCCCGCTCCGGTCCGGCCGCGTCTCCGGACGCCGGCAGTCGCTCGTCATTGACCGATCATCGTCCTGAGAGGCGGAGCCGTTCCGGGGTCAGATCCAGCCGCTCGAGAAGAAGCCCCTTCGTTTCCCTGGAGTCGAGAGGGGCTCGAACGACGTACCGTCCCGATTCGGAATCGCGGCGCACATAGGGGCTCCGAGCGAGTTCAGGGACCTCAGCGACGAGGCGATCGACGGGAAGCGGGACGTTTCCCATCTTGAGCGATTCGACCTCAAGGAGAATTGTCCGTGGCGCCTTGAGCTTCGGGAGCAGCGAGAGCGAGGCCACGCCGGTCCAGGGCGGCGCGGAGACCTTCACGCCGAGAAGGATTCGCTCCTTCTCGAACGCGATCCGCAAGTCGTCGAGCTCATCAGGCCACTCCCCACCGGCGAGTCTTGGGAGCTCTTCCATGAGCCAGGCGTTCAGCTCGAGGGGGGTGATGTCGAAAGTCCAGTTGTTCTTTTCGGCAGGCTCGCGATCGAGGACAGCCTGAGTCTGGCGCGTCACGCGGGCCGCGGTCTCCCTCACCTTCTCGACCGGGATGTCCTCCGACTGGCGGGAGACGGCCTCGTAGAAATCCGGCACCTGCTGGCTTGCCCAGTAGAGCCAGCCGAATCCCCCTCCTGCGAGGAGCAGGAGAAGGGCGCATCCGGACAGGAGCCATCGGCCCCAACGTCGCGGAGTCCGAACGGAAGCGGGACTGGAAAGCGCTTCTGCTTCCGGGACGGCACCCGCCTCGGCAAGTGGCTCGGCGGCCGGCGGATCTGTGGCCGGCCCTTCCGGCTCCTTGTTCGAACTGGGGATGGATGACAATCGGGTCACCAAAAACGTCGGAGGGCCAGGAACCTGGCGTTGGCAGAGTCTCGCAGGCGGGAAAAGCGGACCTCTCGGATGTCCGAAGCCAACCCGCTGCGCACGAAAAAGCCCTCACGAGCGGAGGGCTTGGTCGGGCGAAAGTGACTCAGGGGGAGGTCGGAACACTGTTGTCCGTCGGCGGCGTTTCATTCGGCCGCCCGTTCTTGATCGCCTCGTAGACCTCGCTTCGATGAATCGAGACGTCCCGCGGCGCTTCAATTCCGAGCCGAACCTTGTCCCCGCGGATTTCGATAACAGTGATCACGATATTCTCGTTAATCACAATGCTCTCGTTCTTCTTCCTCGACAGCACGAGCATGGCGTGACCTCATCCCGCAGAAAGCCACCAGAGCCGACTACCCCGCAGCATCCTTGACATGTCCTTCTGCGTAACAAATTTTATGTAGGGGGTTTGTGAGCGTCAACGAGTGAAATTGACGAAAAAGTCAAGGGATGCGCCGCTTCGGCACACTCCATGCTGCCGCCGCTCCGTAAGCCATTACCGCCAAATGGGTTCCGCTCTTCACCGGGGAAGTCCCGCGGCGGGCTGCGGCCCGGTCCTGCACCGGCTATACTCCTGCGAAGGACATGACATTCCGACCTCCCGAGCGCCATGGCTGACTACAACAAGTTCGATCCCCGAGTCGATTCCCTCGTCGTCGAAACGCGGACCGTCTTTTCCGACGACGTCAAAGGGCTCGCGGACGACGATCGACGCTGGCTCGCCGCGGCCATCCATCGTGCCCCCGCACTGGCCGGGAAGATCTCCTACGAACGGACTCATACCGGCTTCATCCGGGAGATCGTTGTCGGTGCGGCGGACGTGGCCCGCCTCTACGACGAGAAGGTCCACCGCTGAGAAGAGCCGTCCGCTGCCGGTTCGTGCGGTCGACCAGCCTCGCGCAATCGTTCTCCTGACGGAACCTGCGACGGAAAACTGACGACTTCTCACATGGTGGTCGAAGATCAGTTCGTCTTCCAATCCTCGGACGGGGTCCGGCACCCGGTCCGGCGCTGGTCCGGTTCACAGCTGATCCCCGGCCGGGGGACTCTTATCTGTCTGCACGGCATCCAGAGTCATTCGGGCTGGTACCGCTGGTCATCGACCCAGCTCGCCCGCGCGGGCTGGAGCGTGAACTTTCCCGATCGGCGCGGCTCGGGGCGAAGTCAAGAGCGGCGTGGCGACGCTCCTTCGGCCGAGAGACTCCTGGCGGATGTCGTCGAGCTTGCCCGCGAGATCCAGGAAGTCGACGCTCCCTGCGTCCTGCTCGGCCTCAGCTGGGGAGCAAGGCTCGCCGCGATCCTTGCGGCACGCCATCCGGAGATCTTCCAGCGGCTCGTGCTTCTCTACCCGGGAATCCACACGCAGGTCCGTCCGAATTTCTGGCAGCGCCAGGGACTGAGGATCGCGACGAGGGTCGGCGCGGGACTGCGGACTGTCTCGATTCCGCTCGCCGATCCCTCGCTGTTCACGGGAGACCCGGACGGGCAGGAGTTCATCCGCAACGACACTCTGGCGCTGCACGAGCTGACGCTCCGGTTTCTTGCGGCGAGCGAGATCCTGGCGGCCGAGGCGGACCGGGTCGCGGAAGAGATCTCCGTGCCGACCCTCGTGTTCCTCGCGGAGAAGGACCGGATCGTCGACAACGAGGGGGCACGGGCGTGGTACCACCGCCTCCCCGTCATCCACAAGGAGCTCATCATCGTGCCGGGGGCGGAGCACACCTTCGACTTCGACCCGAAGCGGGAGTGGTTCATCGAGCGCCTGATCGGGTGGCTCAACCATTTCTCGACAGATGCCGCCAGCGCTCCTGTCACGGCTCTCGGCCCAGACTCGCCTGCCGTGGCGAAACCGGTCCTTCGCGACGGGGACGTCGATTCATGAGCGGTCCGGCCAACATCCGTGCGATTCCGGAAGTCCGCCGGTTCCGGGCGGCCGTTCAGCGGTTCCGCGAGGAAGCGGGATCCGGCCTCGAGGCGATCGGGATGGAGCTGCAGCGCGCCACGCAGTGGATCGAGCAGGATCGCCCCCTCTACTGGCAGCAACAGCTTCGAAAGGCGTTCGACAAAGTCGCCGCAACGCGGATCGCCCTCCAGAGCTGCCTGATGCGGGGCGTCGGCGACCGGAAGCCCTCCTGTATTGAAGAGAAGCAGGCGCATGAAGCGGCCAAGCGGCGCCTGCAGCACTGCCACGACCAGGTCGAGCGGGTCAAACGCTGGGGGGTCAAGATCCAGCACGAGCTCGACGAGTTCCGTGGGCGGCTGTCCGGCCTGCGGCGCGTCATCGACGCCGATGCGCCCGAACTCTGCGAACTGCTTCTCAAGATTGCCGAGCTGCTCGAGAGCTACGCCGACATGACCACCTCGGAGGGTGAGACTGCGAACGATGGTGCTTGAGACGCTGCGAACCTCACCTTGAAGCCTGCCGGAAGTCTCGGCGATTCACACGATCACGACGGAGTCCGGTTCGATACCGGGCACGACAAGCCAGCGAGTTTCGGCGACCGCGGGGAACCGGACGCCAGCTCGTTCCGGCTGATTCGCCGAAGCCGCTGGCCCGTCCTTACAGCTTCAGCCGTGCCCAGCGGCCGCGGTAAAACAGGATCCCGCTGACGATCCCGCGAACGGTGATGTCGGCGCACATTCCCATCCAGGCTCCCTTCAGGCCCCAGCCCGCGCTGACGCCGAGCCAGGCGATCGGAAGCCGGACGCACAACGTCGAGAGGAGCGTGATCCACATCGGCAGCCGGGTCTCACCCGCTCCCCGCAGCCCGTAAACCGAGACGATGGCGATGACGAGAAACGGTTCGAAGAACGAGAGCATCCGCAGCGCACCGGTCCCGACCTCCTGGACGGCCAGATCCTCGTGCATCAGGGCAAAGATGTGCCCCGCGCCGAAGTAAAACCCCACCGTTGCCAGCCCCCCGAGGACCAGCACTTGAGCCAGGGCGGTCCGGGCGAGGGCCACCGCGGCCGCCGGCCGCCCGGCCCCGAGCCGCTGCCCGACCAGGGTCGCCGTCGCCATTCCCCAGGCCATCGCCGGGAGATAGGACATCGACTCCATCTCGATCCCGACGAAGTGGGCCTTGAGCGCCACCGACTCCGCCGCGTAGTTGTCGGCCGCGTGAATGATCCGGAGGAAGACAATCTGTGCGGCCCACAGCGAGACGCCGTCGACCGCCGCCGGAAGCCCGATCCGCAGGATTCGCCGCACCAGGTCGATCAGCGTCTTCCAGGGGACGATCGTCAGACGCAGCCCCCCCAGGCCGAGAACGTAGGTCAGGAGCATCAGGAATCCGCCGATCCACTTGGCGGTGAACGTCCCGAAGATGATCCCGCTCGGGCCGAGCGCCGGAATCGGCCCCGCGCCGTGGACGAACGCCCAGGCCGTGAAGACATTGATCCCGCTGACCGCCGCGATGATCAGCATCGGCGTCCGCATGTTCCCGGCGCCTCGAAGGGCCGCCGATCCGACGATCGTGACGCTGAACGGGATGGCCGCGATCGCGTCCCAGCGAAGGTAGTCGACCGTCAGGGCCGTCGCGGTTTCGGACAGATGAAGGAACCGGGCAAGGACCGGGGAGCCGAACCACGCCAGGGCGGCGTAAAGAGCGCCCGCGACTGTCCCGATGAGGAGGGAAACCGTCCCGATCCTCCGAGCCTCGTCCTGGTTCCCGGCCCCCCAGGCGCGGGCGACGAGCGCGATCGTCCCGGTCGAGACGAGCGAGAAAATGAGGGAGGCCAGCCAGATCCCGTAGACCGTCGTGCCGACGGCGGTGGTCGCCTCCTTGGCCTCGGGACTCGTCTGGGCGAGATGCCCCGACAGGTAGTAATCCCAGAGCCCGACGCAGAACTGGAGGACCTGTTCCGCGAGCGCGGGCAAGGCAAGCCGAATGATCGCCCGGCCATGCGGCTCCTCCCCGTGGACTTCCGTTCCGGACGGGCCGGCGGCAGTCTCAGGTGGAGGAGGGGGCGGGGGGGGCTCGATCGTCGCTTCGCT
>JAEYWB010000957.1 GCA_023429275.1 Planctomycetota bacterium | reverse complement strand
CACCCGCTGCTCGAACAACTACGGGCCCTACCAGTTCCCCGAGAAGATCATCCCGCTGTTCATCGCGAACGCGATGCAGGATCAGTCCCTTCCGGTCTACGGGCAGGGGACGAACGTCCGCGACTGGATTCACGTCCACGACCATTGCCGCGGGATCGAAGCGGCCCTGAGGAAGGGAAAGGTCGGGGAGGTCTACAACTTCGGCGGTGAGTGCGAGCTGAAGAATCTCGACCTGACGAAGCGGCTCCTCGCGGCCCTCGGCAAGCCGGAGAGCCTCATCCGCTACGTCACCGATCGACCGGGACACGACCAGCGGTACGCGATCGACTGCTCGAAGGCACGCCGGGAACTCGGCTGGAAACCCGAGGCGACCTTCGACGAGGGGCTGCGGGAAACGATCGACTGGTACCTGTCGAACCAGGGATGGACGGATCGCATCCGGTCGGGGGAATACCGCAAATACTACGACGAGCAGTACGCGGCGCGGCTGACGCCGTCGTCCTGATCGGCGGTCACCTGCGAGGATTCGGCGGCTCTCTTGCCGACTGGAATTGCGACAATCTGCTCAAAAGTCGTTCGCGACCGGTCGCGTCGGAAGCGTATGCCGGGGGACTGTTTCCCGTCGTCACCACGACTTCGCTCCTCGCAGGGTCTTCCGCCATGCGCCGCCCGCTCTTTTCCTATTCGGTTCGAAACATCGGCCTGGCGTGTCTGGCGGGACTCGCCCTCGCTTCTCTGTCCGGCGCCTCTGCCGGTGAGACCGGGCCGAGCCTCGCCGACGAGATTGGCCTGGAGATCGGCGAACAGACGACCATCATTTCCGGGCCCCTCAAGGCCAACGGCCTTCCCGACTATCTTGAGTACCTGAACCAGACGCTCGGGGCCGGCGTGGCGCCGAACGAGAACTTCTGGGTGCTGATGTGGCAGGCGACCGGCAACGCGGAGAATTCCTCGCCGGAGTTCCTCGAGGCGGTCGGCAAACGGCTCGGCATCCGGATTGATCCGCAGCAGCGGCTCGTCGATATCGGCAAGGCGAACGGCGTGACGGGCGAAGCGGTCACTCCCCTTCATGAAGAGATGTCGAGGTCTCACGCGGGCCCATGGAAGCGGTCGGATTATCCCGCCGTCGTCCGATGGCTGGAGGCCAACGCCGAGCCGTTGCGGCTCGTGGAAGAGGCCGCCAGGCGACCGAAGGCCTTCTCGCCCCTTGTAACCACGTCGAAGCCGGAGTTGATTGGCGTCCTGCTCCCGCATGTCCAGCGGGTCCGCGAGGCCGCTCGACTGCTCGCGTCCCGGGCGATGCTGCGGCTGAATGAAGGAGACGTCGACGGGGCGTGGAACGACCTGATGACGATTTACCGGATCTCGAAGCACGTCGAGTCCGGTTTCACGCTGATCGAACGGCTCGTGGCCGTCGCGGCCCGCTCGATCGCGAGTGAAGGGATGTCGCACTGGCTCTCCCACGCCGACATACCGGCCGAAAAGCTCGAGGCCCGGTGGAAGGAGCTTGCACCTTTCCTGAAGACGGACTCGTTCGCGACGTCCGTGCAACTCGAGCGGCTGATGTATGCCGATGTCGCGATCTCGCTGCGGATCGGGGACTGCACGCTCCAGCAGATTCAGGGTGAGATCTCGCTCATCGGCGGCGTCGGGAGCGTCGACAAGTCCTGGCTTTCCGAGGCGGGATCGCAGTTGTGGAAGGGGACGGAAGAGGCGCTGACCCGCCTTGCGATCTCGTCGATCGACATCAATGCGACACTCCGGATCGGCAACGGCGTGTACGACGATATGGTCGCCGCGATGAGCCCCCCGACACATCTCGAACGCAGGGGAAAGCTCGAAGAGCTCGACGAGCGAATCAAGGCGATGACCGAGTCGGTCCGGGGTCCCGGTCCCCTCTTGACGGAGCTGCTGCTCGCGCCAAAGCAGGAGGCGTCCGAACTGCCGGGACGGATCCTGGTGTCGCTCCTTGTTCCGGCGGTGACCTCCTGCGAAAGGGCGCAGACCTCGTCGGAGGCCCGGGCGGCAACTCTGGAGGCGGCATTTCGACTGCGAATCGCGGCGCAGAAGTCCGGATCGGTCCCCGATTCGTTCGAGCAGATTGTCGGAGGAGAAAGTCCCCTGCTCGACCCCTTCACCGGGAAGCCCGTGATCATCCGATCGGATGACCGGGGGATCGTGATCTCGAGCGTCGGGCCGAATGAGAAGGACGAGCACGGACGGCGGGCCGATGAGCAGCCGGGTGCGGACGACCTGCGGACGATCCTGCTCCTGCCCTGAGGCCGCGCGAACGGCGTGGCAGAGATCTGCAATGGCCGCGAGCCGACCGACCCTGGAACACCCGCTTTCCGTTTCCAAACGCTCGCGACTGAGCTTGTCAGGCGCCACCCGGCCAGTCGAAAAGTCTGAAGAGCCCGGGCCTTGTGGACACGACCGCGGTCAGCTGACGCGGACCCCGGAAAGTCCGATCTGGAACGCGCCGACAGCCCCGGGAACGGGACTTGCACCACGCTGTCTCCTCACCTTTCTCAACAGGAGACGGATCGATGCCAGCGAAAACCTGCCCGACGGGCGATCAGGCCTGTGGGTCCGCCAACATCAATGTCGGGGCCGATGAACGCCAGCTTTCCCTCATCCTCGGGGCGACGATCCTGGTGGGCGGAACCCTTCTCGCCAGCACCCGTACCTTCCTGGCGGCGGCTGTCGGCCTCGGGCTGATCTACCGCGGAATGACCGGCCACTGCATGGGGTACGAAGCCCTTGGGATCTCCACTGCGGACGATGGGGAATCTGCTCCGCGCGAAGTGACTGAGCGGATCCCTGTCGGGGCCGGCTGAGGAGCGATGCTGCCTTAACTGCGTTCCGGCCGCTTCAGGCGTCCGCCCCTCTGAGGGCGCGGCGCTTGGCGGCAATAAAGCCAAGGTGGTGGGCGACGTGTCCCGTCATCAGGAGGACCAGCTGCCGGAGCGTCACGAGCCCCAGCTCGCTGTGGACCGCCGTCCGAGTCCAGGACTCCGCGGGTTGCAGCCGGAGAACTCTGGCGAGGTGCCGCCGGAGCGACTCGAACAGGGCGAGCTGCTCCTCCATGTCATAGGCCTGGAAGTTCAGCCGCGCGGGATACGGGCGTTCGTCGACCCCCATGAGCAGCGGCCGTTCGAGAGCAATTGTCCGCTCGACCCGGTCGGAGAAGTAGATCTCCGTACTGACGAGATGTGCAACGACCTCGAGCGTGCTCCACTGGCCTGGAATGGGCCGCGCCCTTCCCTCCTCCGCACTCATTCCCGCGACCGCGGCTCGCAGGTCGGCAACGCCCCGCTCAAAGGCGGAGATCAGCTCGGTCGGAGGGACCGAGCCATCGTCGTTGCGGGCAGCAGTGACGTACGGGCCTTCGGCCATCGCAGGGGGCTCTCAGAGAAGGACCGGCTTGCCAAGCTTTCGGCGGATGACGCTGAACTGTCCGGCGTGCAGCAGCGTGTGGTCGGACGCGAGCTGGAACACCGTCCCGATCGTCGGAGAATAGGGACGCATCTTCTCGGACGAGGGGCGGTCGAGGTCTTCATCGGTCAGCGACATCAGGGCGGCGATGGTCGCGGCCCGGACCTCGCTGAACAGCTTCAGGTATTCCGCCTTCGTGAGGAATCCTTCCGGGCCGTCGTTCGAGGTTCCCTTAGGGCCATGAAGCTCGTGGAATCCGGCGGGCAACTCGGGCAGAGGGGCGTTGGGAACCTCGGCGCTCACGAAGAAAATGTCGCCGGAAATGACATTCCCGATCTGCCAGGCGGCGTGGTTGGCCTCGGGGACCGGGCGGACAAAAAGGTCTTCGTCGCTGAAGTCGTTCACGAACCAGGCCAGGATCTTGCCGGTTCCTTCCAGGGCCGACTTGATCGCTTCACGTCCCGTCATCGTGCCTCTCCCATCGATGGATTCGCCTTCTCGCCCCGCGACGGAATGAGTCGCGACGCGCCGGCGGCATCGTCCAATGAAGCAGTGCAGGACGCAAGCGGCACGGAGGATGACACCCCGCCGCGGACCGCCCTCTAGGGCTTCGGCGGCTCGGTCCCATCCATCGGCTCGGCCGGCGGGGCGGCGGTCATCGAAGGCTTCAGCTTCTCGAGAAGATCCTTGGACTTCGCGACCCGCGCGGCTCCGGCGCTCTTCTGAATCTCTTCCAGCCCCTTCGCGAGGATGTCGGCACGTCCGGGGTCCGTCTTGCGGACGTGCTCAACCATCGCGGGAAACGAGCCGACCTCACTCGCAGGGGGCTGCCCTGCGGCGTACCGCTCCAGGACCATTCTCGGCTCGTACAGCGGGTCGTTTGAGGCCTTGACCTCAATCATCTCCGACGGTCTCCCCCCCTGCACGCAGGCGGAGCTGG
>JAEYWB010000941.1 GCA_023429275.1 Planctomycetota bacterium | reverse complement strand
ATGCCGGAGAGTCCGAGGATGAACCGGCGGACGGGTACGAATCGGGTTGCGATAGGAGGCCCGGCCCGCGCGACTCAACCGGGAAATCCGTCCGTTCGTCCGTTTGTCCGGAATCGGCGTTGGATGTTGGAGCGTCTGCGGATCAACCGCCGGGGACGGATGAAGATGGATGCGATGAGAGGCCCGACCCGCGCGATTCAACCGGGAAACTCGTCCGTTCGTCCGTTTATCCGGAGTCGGCGATGGAAGTTGGAGAGTCTACGGATGAGCGCAGGCGTCGAAAGTCCCGGCGTGCCAAAGCCCGAGAGGAGCATCCGGTCTTCCAGGAGTTGAGGGACCTGATTCGAGGTTCTTTCGAAGAAGAGTGAGGCGAACAGGGTGTGACCGGCAGGGAGGCCGGGCCGAAGGGCCTCGAGTGCGTTGCCGAGCGTCATTTGCAGATATAGGAGATTTGCCCACTCCGTGGCCTGGCCTTATAGGCTGGCCGAGCGTTGCCTACATTCGCCGAATTGATTCGATTCGAATCGCCGCCAAGCTTGAAACTCGTACGGCCTATAAGGCCGTGCTACGGAGCTCCGACGCGTCCCCACACACCGTGGCCTGGCCTGATAGGCCGGCCGAGCGTTGCCCGCGATCGCCGAATTGATTCGATTCGATTTGTCGTCAAGCTTGAAGCTCGTACGGCCTGGAAGGCGCATGGAAGGCCGTGCTACGGAACGTCGCGCGGTTCAGGTGCACCGCAGCCCTTCATTCCTCCAGAAAGAGTTCCATGGCGAAATACCTGATCTCATTTCCCAGTGCCGCGATGGTTGTGCCCGATGGAGAAAGGGAAGCGGCTGGTCACGATGCCCACGCGGTCATCGACGAAGCCAGGGCGGCCGGCGTCTATGTCTTCGCCGGCGGTCTCGACGAGGCGGTCCCGCCGGTGCTCGTCTCGGCCGATGGCACGTTCTCCGCAGGGGGGTATCCGTGGGCACCCCCGCTCAATGGCGGCTTCACAGTGCTCGAACTCCCTTCGCGCGACGAGGCGATCGCGTGGGCCGCGCGTCTCGCGAAGGCCTGCCGCTGTCAGCAGGAGCTGCGCGTCTTCGGGTTCGATTCCGCTTCTTGAGGCCGATGGGGCCATCACTCACGGCGGTCGACCAGGCCGCACGGAGTATCGACGTCGCCGAATCCCCATAAGCGGGTCCCGAGTGCGCAGTGGCGACGTCACTCGAAACGCCGGATCCGAAAAGCGAACAGGAAGCTCTCCCTCGGCAGAATCCCTACTTCAGGCCACCACGCGACTCCGGTTTGCGAGCGCAAGAACCGGATGTCGCGATGGTTGCTCGTCCTCGGCATCCTCTCAGCGGAAGTCGTCCACTTTCAAACCGTCGCCGATATAGGCCAACCGCTGACGAACGGTGGCATCCATGTTTTCACTGACGAAGAGAACGGCGCCATCCGCCATCAGGATGTTGAGCCCGCCGGTATGGACGCTTCCGGGCGAGCCCCATTCCCCGTTTCGTCCGGGACGGAAATTTGTCATCGGCGGCGTCTGCCAGGTGCAGCAGTACCACTGATTGGGACTGTGGGCGATGTTGGTGTTGCCGAAGTTGACCCCGGCACCGACGTGCTGCACGCACGCCCAGGAAGCGGTTACGCCGTCGTAGACCTCGAGGGTCGTTTCCACCATCGCGACCGCGTTGCTCGCACCATCGCGAATGTCCCGGATCTGGGCGTTCGAGCAGACACCGAAGAGCCCCCGGGCGGTCAGGGATTCGTTCGACCAGAGAGTCGTCGACGGGTTCCCGTTCGCGACGCTGAAGCCATAGGAGGTTCGATAGGACGGCAGCCCGGCAACGCAGCCGTAGTTTGCATCACCGCTCGCATAGAACTGCCTTCCGTCGTCCGACGGACAGAGCAGCGATGGCAGCTTGGTCATGGCGAGAACGCCGTTCCCGGCCGCCGTGGCTCCGCCGCCGGCACGAGGAGCGGTGCCCGCCGTGTGCGTGAAGTTCCCGGAAGCCTCGAGTGGATTGAACTTGTTATAGAGCCCGACCTGATCGATGTACGGGAGAAGCGAGATGTACCCCGTATGGTTCGTGGCGATCGCGGGGGCGTTGAAGCGGCTGTTCGTCGAGGTGGAGTAGGGGAAGACCGAATACGTTTCGTTGTAGCTGTGCAGCGCAATCCCGAGTTGCTTGAGGTTGTTCTGGCACTGCGACTTGCGGGCCGCTTCCCGCGCCTGCTGAACCGCCGGCAGCAGGATCGCGACGAGCACCGCGATGATGGCGATGACGACCAGCAACTCAATCAGGGTGAAGCCATTTCGGCGCGTGAACATGCGAATGCACTCCAGGAAACGGAAGAAAAGAGCGCGAGAAGACTCGAACGCGGGAACCCGCGGAATCGAAAGGTTTGGGGCGAACGGATGGGTCAGGTCGAGATCGGCGGCAGCTCGATCAGGACTTTTTGACGCCTTTTGCCAGAGGGACATCGAAGCTGAGAGGCATCATCCCCTCTTTCTTGACGTTCACTCGCTGGCTGAGCTGCTCACTGGTTGTTTCGGTCCAGGGGGACGCAATCGCCTGGACGGAACTCACTTCAGTCGGACTGGTGTTCGGGGGGACGGGCGTTCCGTCCGGAGTGACGAGATACGAGAAGCTGGCGACATACTCGCCCGGCTCGACCCCTTCCTGACTCGAGAGGTGAATCAGCTTAAAAGCGCCGGAGGAGTCGGTCTTGCCCCAGGCGCCGTTCCCCTTGGTCGGGCCATAGGGAGTCAGACTGATCAGAATGTCCGACGTCGGCTTGCCTGCGAGCTTTACGGTCCCTTCGACCGGAACAAGCTCAACCCCCGGGGTCGCTCTGGAGGATCCACCGCAGCCCGAAAGGACCAAACCGAGAAGGATCAAGGACCCGGACAGACGCATGGGAACAGTCCCTACGTTTCACGGTTGTAATGTGATTTCATTTCTAAACCGTGGTTCGATGTTAACTCCCAGTTCATTGAATGCAAGGGGACTGATGGATGACGACGGGGGAGACTGCGACAGGGTGTGCGGATCTGGATCAGCGAGGTACCGCGCGAGCGGATGGGGCTTCCCCAGCAGTGCGGTCTGCAGCCGATTCCGGCG
>JAEYWB010000898.1 GCA_023429275.1 Planctomycetota bacterium | reverse complement strand
TCGTAGGACCGTCGATCGTATTGCTTCTTGATGTCTTCCTCGGGGTATCCGATTCCGACGACCACCGCTCCCGTCGGATCTCCTTGTGAGAGTCGCCTCGCGGCTGAGAGCACGATCGGAAAGCCGGCATTTCCGTCGGTCAGATAGACGACGGGTGAACCGCGATCCGACAGCTTCGCAGCCGGCAATGAGACGAAGATCCGATAGGTGAGGTCCTTCCCCGACGTCACATCGAACTGTTCCGTCCGAGGTATCGTGACAGGTGAAGACTGAGTGGTATGGCCCGGGTCCCCCCAGAGCGGGGATGCCAGCAATGAGGCGAAAACTGCCAAGAGCGTTTGCCGCCGAGTCTGAGTGCCCATCGAGGATCGCCTTCAAGATGAAATAACGCGGGAATCAGCCGATCTCTACTTTGCCGGATCTCCCTCGGATTCCGATTTGAGGTCGAATTGTTCGAGGTCGTTCTCTCCCTCCTTGACGGTGATTGTCAAAGGGGTGGTCTTCGGATCGCGGTACCTGCCCTTCAGGAGATCCGGGACACCGACATCGACCCCTTTCTGATCCACCCATTCGGCAACGATCGTGACCTTGTATTCCCCCGGAGGAGCGCCGTCGTAGGCGGAGAACGTCGTCAACCGGAATGATCCGTTGTCGTCTGTCGAGGCCGAAGGCCCGTGAACCTTGCCATCAGGGCCTGGCGCAACGGGATGAAAGACGATACGCGCCCGAATCGCCGGGACGCCGTCGACCAGGAGGCTGCCGGACACCGGGGAGGTGGCCGGATAGACCTTTGCGGGAGGTTTGCCGCATCCGGCGTTCACCATCAGAAGCAGCACGGAAAACAGCCAGACAGGCAACCGATAAGGCATTTTTGTTCCTGACGATCCGGGCGATGAACCGGCCATCGACACGGGACTAGCCGTTCGAGATGGTCTGAGCCGCGATGCGATCGCTGCACCGCTCTCGAGACCACGGGTAAGACTGCTGCGGAGAGATCGAGAGGGACAGGTCCCCTCCCGATCAGACTTAGCGGAATGCGACAGGCGCCTTGTTGACTACTGGAACTCGTTGGCGCTCTTCCCGTCGCTGATGTACAGGATCTTGCTGACGACCGAGGTCGAGATCGATTCCGCAAGAAAATGGACACTGCCATCGGCCATGACGATGTTCGCGCCTTGCGGATGGAAGGCGTAGATACCGGCAACGTTGTTGCAATTCACCCCGCATTCCGCTGTCGAGCCCGCGGCGACCCGTCCGTCCATCCCGCTGGCGTCGAAGAAGCAGAATGCATTGGCGGGTCCGACGCCCCAGTCCGACCAGGGTGGCTGGGTGTACTTGCGGTCGGCGTAGGGAATCGTCACGGACGCGATGCCGGACCCCAGGACGGGTGACCCGCCCTGCTGCTTCCCCTTGATGTAGTGGAGCGGGCGTCCTGCAGACTCACCGATCATCATGATCTGCGTCAGGCCGTCGGTCAGGTCGGCGATCCGGCGGGCCTTTTCCATCGCGAACTCCGACGTCGTCGCCCCGACGATGTTGTTGCCGTCGACAAGTGGCTTGCCATATCCGCCTCCGCCAAAGAACGCGGAGTAATCCGATGCCGACGTCCTCCGGATTCCCGCGGTCGACAGATCATTCGTTGTTGTTGCCATTCCTGGCCAGGTGACCGGGGCCGCGAGAGCGACAGCCGCCGGAGTCGGAGCGGGATAGGCGTCACGCTCGAGAGCGGATGGACATCGGTATCCGGGAACTCGCGTTTGCGACATCCGCAGGTTGGGAGAAGGAGGCGTATCCGTTTCCGAGGCGTACCACGGCAGGCTCAGGTTGTACTGATCGTAAACCGCCCCCTGATCCACAAACGGGAGAAGCAGCAGCCCCCACCCGCTCACGAGTCCAGTGAAACCGGCCCCGCCCGACTGCCGCATCGGCGGGAACAGGGAATGCGTGCTCTCGTAGTTGTGAAGTGCGACGCCGATCTGCTTGAGGTTGTTCTTGCACTGCGTCGACCGGGCCGCCTCCCGGGCCTGCTGGACGGCTGGCAGGAGGATGGCGACGAGCACGCCGATGATCGCGATGACAACGAGAAGTTCGATCAGGGTGAAACCGCGTCGCCGCGGACGAAGGCTTGATGGCATGGTGGGAATTCCAGCGTGTGAGGAGCCAGGGGAGGAAGGTCGTCTGGCTGCACCCTCGCGAAGTGAATGCGGGGCTTTGGCTCGACACAATTCGATTAATTCGCGAACCAGATTCTTTGCAGGAGGGATGAGGAGCCTTGACGTCATGTCGAGGACCTCCCGGCCTGCAGCAGGGCGAGGGGCTCGGACCGTCCGGCCGAGGCCGCCGGCCAGAGGGCCGCGACGAAACAGAGCGCAAAAGTCAGAGCGTATCCGTAGGCCAGTGGGCCCCACGGGATGACGAGCGGGGTCGCCACACCCTCAAACCAGGGATTGCTGACGTACCGGATCAGTCCGAGGCAGGTCCATCCGGTCAGGAGGCCGAACGCCAGGCTCAGGACGCTCGCTACGAATCCGACGAGAATCGCCTCGGACAGGACCAGTCGCGAGAGCCGCCACCGCGTGACGCCGACGGCCCGCAGGACGCCGAACTCCCACCGCCTCGCGCGGACCGACGCCGCGATCGTGTTGACCACGCCGAGCGAGACCACGAGCAGCGTGATCAGCGGCAGGTAGCCCATCGCCTGGATGGCCAATCCGCCGCGGGTCCTCAGTCCGTCGCGGACATCGCTGAGCAGCGTGACCTGGACCGGCTC
>JAEYWB010000886.1 GCA_023429275.1 Planctomycetota bacterium | reverse complement strand
CCGGCGCCACCCGCTCCGCCGGCCGCCTGACCGCCAGCGCCTCCTCCGCCGAGTCCGTTCAGGACCCCTTGTGCCGAGAGAGGAGCGAGGCCGGCGCCAAGGAACAGGGCCGCGGCGAGACCGGTCGCGCGGGACCAATGGGTCTTCTTCATATCAATCAGCCTCCATGCTGACGACGGGGTGCGAGTCCGACGGTCGGACGGCAGTGGGATCGAACGAGGCGGGAAACCGTGGCGCGGAGAACCCGCGCCGTGAATGGTGGGGGTGAGATCGCCTTTTCCACGCCGGTCCGTCAAGAGGAGCCGAGACCCCTGCTGCTACTTGATGCGCGGGCCGGCGGGCTGCGGCAATTTGCCGAATTGACGCCTCATCGATCATGCGCGTAGTGTGCCGCCCGACATTGCGTGAGTCGCATTCTCTCCTCCGGTATGACCGATCATCGTGCGTCGATCGCTTCGACTTCTCGGTCTCTTTCTTGCGCCGATCCTGGCCTTGCCGGCGCTTGAAGTTGCGCGGGGTCAGGAGCCGAACCGGGCCAGCCCGTCGGCCCTGGTCGAACTCCTCGAGCGTCGCGTCGAGGAGCGTCCGGAGGACTCCCAGTCGTGGCGGCTCCTCGGAAAATCCCTTCAGGACAGTGGCGACAGCGAGGCGGCGCGAGAGGCGTACGAGCATTCGCTGCGGCTCGAACCGGCAAATGCTGCCGCTCATTTTGACCTCGGAAAGACACTCATCGCGCTCGGCGAAACGCAGCTCGCCGCGAACCGGCTCGCCCGCGTCCTCTCGCTCGTCCCCGAGAGCGACTATGCCCGGGAGGCCAGGATCCTGCTGAAAGATCTTCCGAGGCCTGAGGAAGAGACCGAGGTGGCGCTCGTGAGTTATGAGATCCGCCGGTTCGACGGGTCCGAAGTGACGGAGGACCTCGAACAGGCCGCCAGGCGGGCTGCGGTGACGCTCCCGCCGGTGAGCGTCCGGATTGAAACGGGGGCGCTCTACAACTCGAACGTCGCCTTGACGCCGACATCGCGGAACTTTGCCGTGAGCGGCGCGGGGAGCCCGCAGGGACTCTTCAACCCGAGTGCCGAGATCCGGCTGCTCAATACCGATGACTGGCGGGCCGGGCCTCTGCTGACAGGCTACTTCACAGCGAACGACAGCGACTTCATCGCCTTCAACCTGCAAAGCTACATGGGGGGAGCGTTCGTCGAGCGCTCGATCCAGCGTGACGGGGGAATACTGGTTCCCCGCGGCCAGTACACGTACACGCTCGATCAGTTCGACGGGAGCAGCTTCGGGCAGAGACACTCGTTCAGCGCATCCCTGACGGAGCTCAACGATGATCTGAGCTCGACGACCGGATACTTTTCGATCGACCACACCGACCTGGCGAACGACGGGGCCACGCCCTCGATCAGCTCGCAGGACGGCTGGACGAGCACGCTCGGCGGTTCGCACACCTGGTGGATCGACCGCTGGTGGCTTCGGTCGACGACACTCGGCGCCGATGTGCAGCGAGCGGACCTGCGGGGGAGCGACTTCTCGTACAACGGCGTCACGCTCTACGGATCAGCGGTCGTGCCGGTCACCGACATCCTGAACCTGATCCTCGACGGCGGCTGGGGCTACCGCGACTACTTCGATGCACCGGCGACACGGAACCAGGTACTGTGGCGCGGCGGCAGCCGTCTCGAACTGGCACTGACGGAGCACTGGAAAGTCGCCGGCGTCTTTACGGCCGAAGCGTTCGAATCCGACACACCGTCGCTCAACGCCAGCCGCCTCGTGGGCGGCGTGGTGGCGGTGTACCAGTATTAGAAGTGCGGCCAGACAGAAGATTTCAGTCTGGCCCCGTGGAGACCCGGACACGCTCACGCTCCGGCAGCCTGGGACACCCGCACATGCCGACGACGCGTCCTGAGCGCAACCCGTCGCCCCTACGGCGAACCGGGTGCAGGGCCCTGCCCTGCCTAGTCGTTGGGGGAGTCCATGTAGTCGATCTGGATCTGGATGATCTGTTCGCTGCGGCGGAAGAAGGCGTCGAGGACCTGGGGATCGAAGTGGGTGCCGCGTCCTTCTTCAAGGATCTTGAAACAGCGTTCTCGCGGGAAGGCGGGCTTGTAGGGGCGGCGTGAGCTGAGGGCGTCGAAGACGTCGGCGACGGCCGTCATGCGGCCTTCGATCGGAATGTCCTCGCCCCGGAGTCCGAGCGGGTAGCCCGATCCGTCCCAGCGTTCGTGGTGGGTCTGGGCAATGCGGGCGGCGAGCAGCAGCAGCGGTGAGCTCGCAACGTTGAGCAGGCTTGCTCCCAGGCGGGCGTGCGTCTTGAGGACGTTCCAGTCGGCGGTTGCGAGGGGGGAGATGATGTCCTTGCCGAAGGCGCAGTGGCTCTGGATCAGCTCGAACTGCTCGGGGTCGAGCTTGCCGGGCTTGTGGAGGATCGAGTCGGCAATGCCGATCTTGCCGATGTCGTGAAGCTTTGCGGCGAGCTCGATGACCTCGACGCGGCTTTCGGAGAAGCCGAGCTCTCGCGCGATCACTCCGACGTACTTCCCGACGCGGACGACGTGCTGGCCGGTGTCGTCATCGCGGTATTCGGCGGCGCGGGCGAGGCAGTGGACCACTTCTTCACGGGAAGCCGCGAGTTCGGCGGTCCGCTGGCGGACCTGCTGCTCGAGCTGCTCGGCGTGCTGGGCGAGCTGGTCGCGATAGTGCTTGTTGAGCAGCACGTTCC
>JAEYWB010000867.1 GCA_023429275.1 Planctomycetota bacterium | reverse complement strand
GCATGAAGCTCAGCGCGAGGAGCTTCATGGAGGGATGGCGGCTCACGAGGTCGCCGACCCGGCGCGCGAAGATCAGCATGATCGCGACCGCGCACATGATGGCCGCGATCATCACGGGCACGTCGTTCGCCATGCCGACCGCCGTGATCACCGAGTCGAGCGAGAAGATGATGTCCATCACGGCAATCCGCGTGATCACGCCGGAGAATGTCGAGACACGGCCTGCGTCCTCGCTCTCCTGCACTCCCTCGATCTTGTGATGGATCTCCTGCACGCTGTGCCAGATCAGGAACAGCCCCCCGACGAGGAGGATCATGTCGCGGACCGAGACGCCGTTGATGTCATGCTGAACGGCGGCCACTGAGCCGGGCGGGTCTGTCGCGGAAGAGTGAACCCACGACTCGGGGATGCCGAGATCGGTCCAGTGGAACGCGGGAGCAGTCAGGCTCATGAACCAGTTGATCGAGAAGAGCAGCAGCAGCCGCGTCGCGAGTGCCGCCAGGAGACCCAGCTTGCGGGCGCGGGATTGTTGCTCCTTCGGAAGTCGCGACGAGAGGATCGCAATGAAGACAATGTTGTCGATCCCCAGCACGATCTCCATGGCGGTCAGGGTGACGAGCGAGATCGCAATATCCATGGTGTCGGTCGGGTCAGGCTGGTGGATCCGGCGACAGGATTCCACCGCGGGCGTCGGATGAAGACTCAAGTCGCAACAACGGGCGGGACGGCGGATGATAGGGAGTCGCCGAGCTCGCCGCGAAGGGGGATTGGTGACCTCTCCCGATCCCGGCATTCCCCGTGCCGTCCGTGAGCTCGACGCGAAAAGATTGGTGCGGCCTTCGCTTTTCCCGGCCCCCCCAGCGGCTTACCGTGCCGTTTCAATGAGTGACTTCGCCTTCCATCTCGATCGGACTGACCCGGCCACGCGCGCCCGGATCGGCTGGTGGATCACGCCGCACGGTGCGGTCGAAACCCCCGCGTTCATGCCGGTCGGCACCCGGGGCACGGTCAAGGGGATCTGGCCGGACCAGCTCCGCCCCCTCGGCGCCCAGATGATCCTGGCCAATACCTACCACCTGGCGCTTCGGCCCGGGTCGGAAGTCGTCCGGGACCTCGGCGGGCTCCATGAGTTCATGCAGTGGTCGGGACCGATCCTGACCGACAGCGGGGGCTTCCAGGTCTTCAGCCTCGCCTCCGCCCGAAAGCTGGATGACGACGCGGTCGTCTTCAAGTCGCACCTCGACGGCAGCCTGCTGCGGCTCACACCTGCGAAGGCGATCGCGATCCAGGAGGACCTCGGCGCCGACTGCATCATGTGTCTCGACGAGTGCCCGCCAGCCGACGGCGCTCCGGAGGTCATCGCCGCGGCGGTCGCCCGCACGACCGCCTGGGCGCGGCGCTGCCGCGATGCTCAAAAGCGGACCGACCAGGCGCTGTTCGGAATCGTCCAGGGGGGAATCGACGAGGGAATGCGGCTTCGCTCGGCGTCGGAGCTGATTCCGCTCGACTTCCCTGGCTATGCGATCGGCGGCCTGAGCGTCGGCGAGGCGCCGGCCGATATGTACCGCACCCTCGACTTCACCGCCCCGGCCCTGCCGGAGAACAAACCGCGATACCTGATGGGGGTCGGACGGCCGATCGACCTCGTCGAGGCGGTCATACGAGGGATCGACCTGTTCGACTGCGTCATGCCGACCCGCAACGGCCGGAACGCGACGGCATTCACCAGCCGGGGAATCGTGAAGCTCCGGAACCAGCGTCACCAGAGGGACCGGGGACCGCTCGATCCCGAGTGCCGCTGCGCGGCGTGTTACGGATTCAGCCGCGGCTATCTCCGGCACCTCTTCCTGGCCGACGAGATGCTCGGCCCGATGCTCGTCTCGCTGCACAACCTGGCCTACTACCAGCAGGTACTGCTCGGCGCAAAGCAGGCGATCCGTACCGGACAGCTCCTGGCCTATCGGGAGAAGATCTACCGGCTGTCCCGGCTCGAGTCGGAGCTGGAGGCGGGGGAGGGGAGAGGGAACAGGGAATAGGGAACAGGGAATAGGGAACAGGGAATAGGGAACAGGGAATAGGGAATAAATTTCCCCATGCGAGAGGGGGCCTGGGAGATGGTCGCCCGCGACAACCCGCCCCATCGTTCCTGCCCGTACCTCTCTCTGTCCCCTGTTCCCTATTCCCTGTCCCCTGTCGCCTGTTCCCTCTACTCTGCTCCGATGTCTCTCACGCTCAAGAACCCGCACAGCGTTCTCGCCGCCATTGCAGCACGGCCGCAGGATGTCCTTGAGGTTCGTACGAATCTCAAAACCGCCAGCGACGGCTGGAAGGCGGTGGCCGACGCCGCGCACGCGCATCGGATTCCTGTCCGCCCCACTCTCAACTCCCCCGCGGCAAACCGCGGCAAGGACGGATCCGGTGGAGCGGGGGGGCGGATCGGCGGGAGCGAGGCGATCGTCCGGGAACTGCCGGGCCAGTCGATCGAGGAGGTGCTGAAGTCGGACGCCTCCCGCGGCCTCTGGCTGGCATTCGATCACGTCCAGGACCCGCACAACGTCGGTGCGATCTTCCGGACCGCGGCCTTCTTCGGTGTCCGGGGAGCGATCCTGACGAAGGACCAGTCGGCTCCGATGTCCTCGACGGTGTACGACGTCGCGTGCGGCGGTGTCGAATCGATCCCGTTCGTGGTCCTGCCGAACCTCGTCCGGGCGATCGAGATCGCCAAAGAGAAGGGAATGTGGATCCTCGGAACCTCCGAGCATGCCGAGCGGGATCTCCGGGAGGTCGACCGCGACCGGAAGTGGCTCATGGTCATCGGCAACGAAGAAAGCGGTCTGCGCCGGCTCACCGCCGAGCACTGTGACGAGCTCTGCCGGTTGACTCCGCGCGGCAGCGTCACTTCACTCAACGTCTCGTCTGCCACCGCAATCCTGATCGCGGGGCTCAGCGAGTGATCATTGGCCCGGTCCTGACGGCCGCAAGGCCAGCAGCCCTGTCGGGCCGGGCGGCTGACCGGCATGAACCGCCGGTTCCCCTGTTCGACTTTTCGGGTTATGCCGGTTCTCCGGACCATAAGGGTTTGAAGGATTACAACGCCCTTAGAGTGCGAGCGGGGCGGGCCGGACTCCGACGATACTTCTTTCTGCCGGTGCCAGTCGTGATCCGGCTGCCAGCGGAGACACCCGACTCGGATCGTCGGGCACGAGAGGTTGAGCGCTGTCCCGCTCACCCGATTCGGAGGGAAGCATCTTGGCAATGGAGTGCCCGAACCGAGTGTCCGCCACTCGCCCCCGGCCGGTCGGCTGGAAGTCTCGAGCCCTCTCGCTGCTGACGGGACTGAGCCTGGCCGGGGCAGGGATTTCCGGCCTGCATGCCCAGGAGAGGGCCGAGTCCGACCCATTCGACGATCTGCGGCAGCGGATCGAACAGCTCGAGCAGGACAATCTCGCGCTCAAGGCCGCGATTCAAAGCGAAGCGGCCGCCCGTCTCGAAGCAATCTCTTCGCTGCAAACGGAAGGCGAGTCCGATGTCGCCGTGGACGGAGTCTCTCCTCACGGGGTCTCGTTTCTCGATCCGACCGATGCCGCCCAGCAGTCCGAGATCTCGGCCCTTCAAAAGAGCCTCAAGGCGCTGACCGACAAGGCGAACAACAAGACCTATCCGAACGTCGCCGTCAACGGTGTCTTCCAGGCCGACATGGGGTTCTTCCACCAGGATGCCGACAGCATCGAGGAGTTCGGCCGGATCAAGAACGGGGCGCACTTCCGCAGGGCCCGCCTTTCGGCCAAGGGGGCGGTCGCGGAGCACACCAACTATCTCGTCCAGCTCGACTTCGGTGCGTTCGGCCGGCCGACGTTTACCGATCTGTGGGTCGAGCAGACCGATGTTCCGTTCTTCGGGAACGTCCGGATCGGTCAGTGGAAGCAGCCGTTCAGCCTCGAAGTCGTCAGCAGCTTCCGGTACACGACCTTCATGGAACGGTCTCTCCTGTTCCAGGCCTTCACGCCGTTCCGGCACATCGGGGTCGGCTTCTACGACCACTCCGAAGACCTGTCGATGACCTGGGCGGCATCGGTCTTCGCATCGGGGCAGGACCAGTTCGGCGGGTCGATCGCTACCGGCGGCGGCATCGCCACGGCGGAGCGCGTGACGTTCCTGCCGATGTGGAACAACGACGGGAAGGAATACCTCCACCTCGGGGCGGCTCACTTCTTCAGTGCTCCGCAGGAGAGCCGGGTCGCGTTCCGGACGATTCCCGAAATGTTCGTCGGGCAGAACGCCGCGACCGCCGCGGGAGGCACGAGTGGACAGCCGGTCCCGACAGGTCCGGTCAACGGAACGCCATTCGTCGCCCAGACCGGAACGATCATCGCAAGCTCCTTCAACGTCCTCGGCTCGGAACTGCTGTGGGTGGAAGGCCCGTTCTCGCTGCAATCGGAAGGGATGCTGAACTTCGTCGACCAGGCCGGCGGGCCGCTCGCCGTCCTTCCGGGGGGTTATATCCAGGCGGGCTATTTCCTGACGGGAGAGCATCGCCCCTATGACCGCAAGGCGGGGGCGATCGACCGGGTCATCCCCAGAACGAACCTCGCCTTCTGCAACTGTGGCGGGGCGCCGGGAATCGGGGCCTGGGAGATCGCGGCCCGCGTCTCCTACATCAACCTGAACAACAACCTGCTCTCTGCTTACCGCGGCGGCGAGGCGACCGACTTCACGGCCGGCATCAACTGGTTCTGGAATCCCTACACGAAGATCGTGTTCAACTACATCCACTCGGTCGGGAACACCGCGCAGAACACGTACACGATCGCCAACCCGCCGAATACTCCGGCGTTCTATGGTCATACTTCGACCGACATCTTCGCGATGCGGGCGCAGGTCGATTTCTGAGTTCTCCAGTGAAGTCCTGATGTCGCGCGGCCAGGGGCACGCCCAGCGTGCCCCTGTGTCGTTTCCGGAGGGAAGCTCCCGCGTTCGCAGCTTCCCAAACCGTACTGTTATCGTGGCGCCAAGTGGCCAGGTGGTGTACGGAGGGGACGATGCCGACCAGGCTCCTGTTCGTGGTCCAACTCCTCGTCGGAGGGTTCCTCCTTCTCCGTGGAATGATTGATCCCATGCTTCCGTCGTTTCAGCTCGACGGAATTCTGACGCCGGAGGAGATCCGGAATGTCGAGCTTCGGACGACGGCCCTCGACATTCTGCACCCCGTTCGAAGGCGAAGTGGCGAACGAATCCTCTGGATCCTCACCGGGGGGATCGTGTCGCTGACGTCGATGGCTGGCGTTGTGACGGCCTCTCGCTCCCCTGGGGCATCTTCCACGTTCTCGCCTCGCTGATCCGCCTGGTGCGGACATTCGGTCGGGCGACTTTGACATCCCGGAGGGAGCCTCCGCATACTCAGGGGTCTCATTGGAGAGTGTCTATGCGTCTGCTCGCCGGCCTTTCATTCATTCTTCTGAGTCTCACCCCTCCGGTCCGCGCCGGGGACAAGGAGGGGCCGGCTTATGAAAAGCAGGTCGCCCCGCTGCTGAAGAAGTACTGCGCGGGTTGCCACAACGGGTCGGACCGCGAAGGAAAGCTGTCGCTGGAATCGTTCGCCGATCTCCAGAAGGGGGGCGAGCATGGCGTCGCCGTCCTTCCGGGCGACCCCGCATCGAGCCGCCTGATCCGCGTCCTCACCGGCAGCGAGCCGAAGATGCCCCCGGAAGGGGAACCTCAGCCGACGGCGGAGGAGATCGATCTCCTCAGGCTATGGATCGAAACCGGAGCCAAGGGGCCCGCGGGGGCCGAGCCCGATCGGTCCGTCCTGATCGTCCCGAAGATCGAATCGCACGCGAAGGAGCGTCCGATCGCCGCCCTCGACTGGTCGGCAGACGGCAACCAGATCGCCGTGGCCCGGTATGGTCAGGTGGAACTCCTGCGGAAGCAGGGAGAACGGTTTGCCGCCGGCAAGCCGTTGAAGGGGTTCACGGGGAAGGTCACCGCGGTCCACTTCACTCCCGACGGGACGAAGCTGGTCACCGCCTCCGGAATCGCTGGCCTGATCGGCCGTGCCGCGGTGTGGGACCTGGCGACCGGCAAGGCGACTCGCGAGATCACCGGCCATCGCGACATCCTCTACGACGCCGAACTCTCCCCCGACGGCAAGCTCCTCGCGACCTGCAGCTACGACCGCAAGATCATCGTCTGGAACATGGAGACCGGAGAGGCGGTCCGGACCTTCGAAGGACACAACGGCGCGGTGTACGACATCGCGTTCCATCCGAACGGGCAGATCCTCGCGAGCGCCTCGGCCGACGACACCTGCAAGCTGTGGCACATCGGAACCGGCGATCGACTCGACACCCTCGGCCAGCCGCTCAAGGAGCAGTACGCAATCGCCTTTACAAGGGACGGCAAGCACGTGGTCGCCGCCGGCGCGGACAACCGGATCCGGGTCTGGAAGCTGATCTCGCTCGAGAAGCCGGCGATCAATCCGCTCGTCCATGCGCGCTTCGCCCATGAAGGGGCCATCGCCCGGCTCGCCTTCACGCCGGACGGCCGGCAACTTGTGACGGTGGCGGAGGACCGCACGGTCAAACTCTGGGAGACACAAGGCTTTACGGAACGAAAGCTGTTCGACCGCCAGCCCGAAGTCGCCGAGGCCCTCGCGGTCTCTGGGACGGGGGACAGGTTCGTCATCGGCCGGATGGACGGCTCGGTCGAGATGTTCCCCATCGACCCGCACCGCGCGGAGCAGGAGAAGGAAGAAGGTCGGCAGCCCGTGGCGGTGGCGGCCTCCCCCATGCCGGAGATGCCGATGACGACCGTCGCCGAGCAGGAGCCGAACAACGCTCCCGCCGAGGCGATGAAGCTCGCGATCCCCGCGGTCGTGACCGGCGTCATCCACGGTGCCGACCCGGCCAAACCCGACGCCGATGTCTACCGGATCACGGCGCGGAGGGGCGAAGAGTGGGTCGTCGAAATCAACGCCGCCCGCAGCAAGTCGCCGCTCGACTCGTTCGTCGAAGTCCTCACGCCGGAAGGGAAGAGGATTCCCCGAGTCCTCCTGCAGGCGGTGCGGGACTCGTACTTCACCTTCCGCGGCAAGAACGCCGACCAGAGCGACGACTTCCGGATCTTCAACTGGGAGGAAATGGAGCTCAACGAGTACCTCTACGCCGGCGGCGAAGTCTCCCGGCTGTGGCTCGCCCCGCGCGGGCCGGACTCGGGCTTCAAGGTCTATCCCGGCGGAGGCAACCGGTACGGCTACTTCGACACGACCCCGGTCGTCCACGCTCTTGGCGAACCTTGTTACATCGTCGAGCCCCATCC
>JAEYWB010000819.1 GCA_023429275.1 Planctomycetota bacterium | reverse complement strand
CCGACCAGGTGAGTCCGCCGTCGTCCGTGATCGTCTGAAGGACTTCGAGCGGCGCCTTGTCCGCGCCGCCAGGCCCCATGTGGTAGAGCCCGAGGTGCCGGCCATCCGCCAGCGGCACGATGCTGCTGAACGTCATGACGCAGGGGAATCCGAGCGGAGGCATCTCCTTCCAGGTCCGGCCGTCGTCTTCGCTCATGATGCTCGGCATCCCCGGCCCGCCCCGCTTGCCGAGCGCCGCCGAGAAGACCCAGAGGCGGGCCTTTCCCTCCTTGTCCACGAGACGATAGATGCTCGGGCAGTTCTGATGGGTCGCGTATCCCTTCGGAAGCTGGTCGTCGAGCCGGGCCCAGGTCCGTCCGCCGTCGGTGCTCCGGGCCATCGGGCCGGCGGCTCCGCCGTGGTTGATGCACCAGACGCAGTAGATCGTCTTGCCGTCCGGCATCAGGAGCGTCGTCGGATGACCCTGATAGGTCTGCGGGGTTCCCTGCGCGATGATGACGTGCCGCTCCGTCTGTCCCGAAAGATCGACAAGCGGCAGAGAATCCTCGGCCCGGGCGGAGCCAGCCAGCAGGACGAGGAAGAGCGACAGGAGCGGAGCGCGCAGCATAGAAGTCACCAGCGAGCGATGGTCTGAGAGACTGGCGGGCGATCGCCAGTCGGTCTCTCATGGTAAACGGATCGCGCCGAGTCATGGGAGCGAATCGCCTGCGGGCCGTCAGCCCGACCCGCGACCGCAGCGCTGGAGAGGCCGCGGGGTCTCCAATCCATCGCTCCTGGTCCGATGGGCGGCGGGCGAGAGAGGAAACAGTGCGGGGAGCTTGAATGACAGCGATCACTCCTCTTCAATCCTTCCCATGCATGCCTTTCTCGGCCTCGACGAAGCGGGATACGGACCGAACCTCGGTCCGCTCGTCATTTCGGTGACGCGCTGGTCTCTCCCGTCCCCCGCGGCGGCGTTCGATTTCTACGCGGTTCTCGCCGGCGCGGTGAGTGCCGAGCCGGTCCGCTGCGGCACGCGTCTGCAGATCGCTGATTCGAAACAGGTTTACTCGCCCGCTGCGGGAATCTCGGCGCTCGAAACAAGCGCTCTCGCGCTCCTCCGGCAGCTCGGGCACGCCGTGGAGTCGCTGCACGGACTCTGGCAGGCCCTTTGCGGCCGGCTCCCCGAAGATCTCGAGCCCTGGTTCACCGACGACCTTCCGCTTCCGTTGTCGGCAGAGCGGTCGGCCATCGAGCGCCTCGCGGGAACGCTCGCATCCGCCCTCGCGGCGGCGGGCGCGACGGTCGAGGCCCTCGCCAGCGACATCGTCCAGACAGAGCGATTCAACACACTGACTCTCCGGCACGACAGCAAGGGGGCGGCCCTTTCGCATCTGACCCTCGGACTCCTCGCGCGGCACTGGTCGCCCGATGACGAAGGGGAAGCGCTCGTCGTTCTCGACAAGCACGGCGGCCGCAACCAGTACGGCAACCTCCTGCTGACGGCGTTCCCCGAGATCTTCCCCCACTGTCTCGCGGAGGCCAAGGAATGCAGCCGATATCGCCTCGGCCGGCACGAATGCCGGTTCCAGACAAAGGCGGAGGCCCACCTGCCGGTCGCAGCCGCCTCGATCCTCTCGAAGTACGCCCGCGAGGTTGCGATGGAAGCGTTCAACCGCTTCTGGCGGCGTCACAATCCTGAGTTGAAGACAACCAAGGGATATCCCGAAGACGCCGCACGCTTCCGGAAGGATGTCCGGAGCATCCAGAAGCGACTGAAGATCAGCGACAACGTCTTTTGGCGGTGTCGGTAGAGAGTGGGCTGTGGGAGAAAACCAGAAGGCGGTCTCTCGATCAAATCTCGATTTCGCCGCGCCCGTCAACGACACGGACCGGAAATGAGTCGAGCTTGAGCCGCGGCGTCAGGCAGTGCTGGCCTGTGCGGACGTCGTATTGCCAGCCGTGCCACGGGCAGGTGACGACGCAGCCGGTGAGCTGCCCCTCGGCAATCGGGCCGCCCGCGTGCAGGCAGATGCCGTCAACGGCGCGGAACTCGTCCCCGTCACCGATGCGGAAGAGGGCGACGATCCGGTCGCCGACCGTGAACTCCCGCCCCGATCCGACGGGGATCTCTTCAACAGGGGCGAGGGACTTCCACTCAGGCATGAATCGCTCGATGGCGAGAGAAATGGTTGGCGAGACGGTTGTTGCTGCTCCTCGCCATGTCTATCGAAACGCCTAGGAGCCGTTCAAGGCCGGCAACGTCTCGCTCCGGGCGATCACTCGAGCCGGCAGGGCATCAGGCCCGTGCAGGCGGTCCCTGGACGTTCGATCTGAACAGTCATGTGGCCGATCGGGAAGTCGGCCGAGATCCGGGCCTGGATCGCGGCCAGGCAGTCGTCCTGCCCCGCCTCCGGTGCCACAACGACATGAGCGGACAACGCATGCTTCCCGCTCCCGAGCGTCCAGACGTGCAGGCAGTGGACTCCGGTGACGTGCGGCGCCGACAGGATCGCGGACTCGAGTTTCCCGATCTCGACCACGGAGGGGGCGTGCTCCATCAGGACGTGGAGCGCCGCGGACATGAGCTGCCAGGCTGAATACAGAAGCAGCACGCTGACGAGGACTGACACCGCGGGATCGATCCAGACCCGGCCTGTGGCGCGGACGAGAATCGCCGCCACGATGACCGCGACGCTCCCAAGCGTATCGCCGATGACGTGCAACCACGCCCCGCGGGTGTTCATGTCGTGCTGATGCCCGCCGTGCAGTACGGCGAGGGCCGCGAGGTTGACCAGGAGTCCTCCCGCGGCGATCGCAAGCATTCCGCCGGTCTCGATCGCCTGTGGTGAGGAGAATCGACCCCACGCCTCGATCGTGATCCCCCCGGCGACAGCGAACAGCGTCGCCCCGTTGGCAAGGGCGGCGAGGACCTCCGCCCGGTGAAACCCGAACGTCTTCTGCCCCGAAGGGGCCCGCCGGACCATCCAGGCCGCGAAGACACTCATTGCGAGGGCCCCGGCGTCCGAGAGCATGTGCCCCGCGTCCGCCATCAGGGCGAGGGAGCCGGTCCACCACCCTCCGACGAACTCCGCAACCGTGTAGAGCGCGATCAGAAGAAGCGTCCAGCTCAACCGCCGCGCGGAGGAGGATGACCTGCTGGAGTGCCTCTCGACGGAATGGCCGCCATGGTCGCACCCGCCGCTCCCGATGGCCGGGGAGTGAGGGAGATCGGCGGAGTGGTCGTGGTCGTGCATTCCGACGGGCAGGAAAGATTGGTTCGACTCGCCTTCCAGCAAGGCTACCCCGAATGCCGCGGCTCGCCCAGCCGGCCGCTCCCCGGGGAGTCAGGCGGGACCGGATGTCTCTCAGCCCTGCGCCCGATTCCGAAACAGATCGGCAGATGCCGCGTCACCTCAACACTTTCTCAACAGCAAGGTTATGGCGGGGGAGCCCAACCGCCGCTTGAACCGCTCTCCGGCTTTCCCTACGATCGCTCCGAACAACGCGACGGCCCCCTTGCGCAATCCGGGTGGCTCAGTCGCAAGTGGTTGTGCATGAGATACTTCGGGTGACGGATGGCGATTCCCGCGATTCTGGTTTACGTCCTCGTCCTGGTCGGGTTTGTCATCACGAACCTGGTCCTGACGCACACCCTCGGTCCGAAGAAGAAGACCGAAGTCAAGGACATGCCGTACGAGTCGGGAATGGACCCGATTGGTGACGCCCGGCAGCCGTTTGACGTCAAGTTCTACCTCGTCGCGATCCTGTTCCTCGTCTTCGACGT
>JAEYWB010000761.1 GCA_023429275.1 Planctomycetota bacterium | reverse complement strand
GGTGGTCCCCTGTCCCTCGATCCTGGCTGCTGCACGGATGGCTCTTCCCGATGCTGGCCATCAATACGCTGGTCAATATCCGGGGGATGAGCCAGCACACGCTTCTCGAGCAGGCGAGCGACGAAGTCCGTGGGACGCGGTCGATCCTCACGGGGCCGCTCGTGCGGTTCTTCATGTGCAACGAGAATTTTCATCTCGAGCATCACCTGTACCCCGGGATTCCCTGGCACCGTCTCCCCGAGGTCCACCAGGTCCTGAAACCGGAACTGGTGCGACGAGGAGCCCCCTACATCCCCTCCTACACCGCTTTCGTCGTGGAGTTCCTTCATGGCAGCCTCCGGCGAAGCCCCTGGGGGCGAAGGAACCGGCCGGACCGGGCCGGAGAGAGCCCGCGAGAGGACCGCGATGACAGACTCCTGACCGGGTCTCCCTGACGTCGACTCCCGCGGACAGGAACCCTGCTGCCTGGCGGCCTCCCCGTGACAGTGGCTGTGAACGACATCCCTCGACGACTCCGGTTCGACCTTCCGGCAGCGCTGCTCTGCGGGCTGGCCGGCTCGATCGCGATCGCGCTCGTCTTTCGTGGAGGGGCGGTCCCCGCCCTCGTTTCGATGACAGCCGGCTGGTTGGCCTACACGACCGCGGTGTTTCGGACATGGCCGGACTCTCGAGCCCGCACGATCGCCAACTACCTCGCCGTCTGCGGACTGTATGGAGCCTCGACTACGCTGATTGACTCTCTGCAGGTTCCGACGCATCACGCCGCTCTCCTGGCGTTCGACCGCCACTGGCTGGGAGAGACGCCGAGCGTCACCCTCGCGGGCCGCTTCGATGGCTGGCCGAACGACCTGCTGAGCGCCGCCTATCTCAATTACCACCTCTACCTGCACTGGGCGCTCCTCGACCTCCTCTGGCGGCCAGAAATGTGGCGGCGGTCGAGTTACAGCCGCGTCGTCTTCCCGGCCTTCGCGATCGGCTTCACGGGATATTCTCTGTTCCCCTCCTGCGGCCCCGAGGTCGCCTTTCCGGATCTCTACGGCTCACCGCTGCAGGGCGGAGGTCTCACCCGGTTGAACGAATGGATCGTCGGGCATCTGGCATCGCGGTACGACGCCTTTCCGAGTCTGCACGTTCTCGTGACGGTGTCGCTTCTTGCCTGTGACTGGCGGTGGTTCCGTACTCGATTCTGGATCATGCTGCTCCCCGCGGCCGGGATGATCGTGGCGACGATTCCACTTCGGCTGCACTATGCTGCCGACCTGCTGGCGAGCACGGTGCTCATTGTTCCGATCCTGTGGCTGGCCGCCCGTGGAGGTCCGAACGATGTCGAGTGATCGATGGCCACCCGGCTCACCGGAGTCCGAAGCCTCGTCCGATCCTTCGATGGAACCCGACTCCTGGGCGGTGGAAGCCTCCACGCTGCCGCTCGCATTCGCACAGGTCCGGGAGGACCCGCGGCTCGACCTGGAGGTCCTTGGCACACTCGGCCCAAGGGCGACGGTCGTGATGGTCGCGTCGGGGGGCGAGACCGCCGTCGAACTTGCGCGACGGCCGCTCGCCCGCCTCGACCTCGTCGACATGAACCCCGCTCAGCTCGGTCTGACCCGGCTCAAACTTCAACTGGCTCAGAACGAATCGCCGGATTTCGTCGCGGCCCTTCTCGGCCACGCGCCGATGAATCCGGCGGACCGGCGGGCGGCCCTTCAGGTGCATCTCGGCAGGGCCGGAGTTTCTCTCGAGACGCTTGGTCCGACCGATCTCCTGGCCGAGGCGGGCCCGGATCACACCGGCCGCTACGAGGTGACGTTTGCGGAGTTGCGTCGTCACCTCGCACAGGCCGGTGACAACGTCACAAGCCAGCTCGAGCGTGTGTTGAACTCGGCCGACTGCCGCGGCGCGAAGCGGGCTGTTGAACCTGGAACGCCCCTGGGAGAGGCCCTCGACGCCGCGTTCGACCGGGTGATGTCCCTCCCGAACCTCGTTCGGATGTTCGGGACCCTGGCGACGCAGAACCCTCGGCAGCCGTTCGCCCGCCACTTCGCGGAGCGGACCCGCCTGGCCCTGCGGCGGTTCCCCGCGGTCGACAACCCCTTTCTCTGGCAGATCTTTGCGGGGCGATTCTCGTCGCGGCAGCGGTACGACTGGCTGCAGCCCCGCGCGAAGGCTTCTGGCGGGGTGCTGATCGAGCCGATCTGTCATCAGGGAGGAATGAGGGAGGTGCTCGATGACCTCCCCGCCGGCCACGCCGAACTCGTTCATCTCTCGAACATCCTCGACTGGCTCAACCCGGCGGAAGCATCGGCCACGCTCCAGAGCGTTCACCGGGTGCTGAAGCCGGGAGGGATCGTTCTGCTGCGGCAGCTCAATTCGACTCTCGACATCGGGAGGCTCGATAGCGGCCTGATGTGGGACACCGACTGGGGACGCCGGCTCGAACAGGCGGATCGAAGCTTCTTCTATCCAGCGATCCATGTCGGGAGAAGGGGATGACGGTTCTCACCCTGACCGACGAGCCCTCGGACTCGCTGGGCACTGCGCTGGAGCAGTTCGAACGCCAGTTCCTTTACCCGCTCGGGCCAGGCCGGACCTTTCGAGTCGCGCACGGCCGCCGCTACCTGCCGTTCTTTCAGGCGATGGGGGAGGCCCGGCTGCTTGTCGCCCTGCGGGGAGATGAGGTTCACGGAACTCTGGTGATCGTGACCCGCCGGTTCGTGGAACGGGCGAAGGACTCCCCCCCGGCAGGACCGCCCCCCCCTTTGCCGCCGCGGCATGAGAGGCCGATTCACTACCTGTGCGATCTGAAGGTCCGTCCCGATGCCCGGAGCGGACCGGCCCTGGCCAGTCTCTTCCGTCGGGCTGGCGAGATCGTCCGCTCGACTGGGGTCCCCGCGTGTTACGCCGTCGTCATGCAGGGGACGGGCCGGCTTCCCGTCGATTACACCGGCCGGCTCGGGATTCCTCGCTTCGAGCAGGCGGGGCGGATCGCCATCTTGCGACTCACACCGCGGCAAGAGGCCACGATCCCCGCGAGGGATTGCCGCGAAGTTCCCGTCGATGAACTGTCCGTCGCGTATGAACGCCTCGCTCCCCCGGGCCTTGCGCTCACAGGACACGGCAGTCACCTCCGTTCCGAGATGACACCGGTGGGCCTGATCGACCGGGGCGGTGCTGCCTGCGGACTGCTCGAGGACACCCTCCGCGGCAAACGGCTCTTCACCGATTCCGACGAAGAACTCCGTTCGGCCCATCTCTCCTGTTTCAGCTGGCATGAT
Organism: Planctomycetota bacterium; assembly: GCA_023429275.1. Classification (GTDB taxonomy): domain Bacteria; phylum Planctomycetota; class Planctomycetia; order Planctomycetales; family Planctomycetaceae; genus Planctomyces_A. The sequence continues at coordinate 1,453 of JAEYWB010000761.1, read as the reverse complement.
CCCCAGGCGGCCGCCCGCCTGCTCGAGTCGGCCACGCATGCGGCCTGCGCTCGCGGATATCCGGCCCTGTTCGTCTCCATGCCGGAATCGCGGCTGACGGAGATCCTTCCTCTTCTCCGCGACACCGAAGCCCTCGTCGCTCCCGCCCAGATCTTCAGTTACGGCGTCGCCCCGGCCGGGATGCCCTGGTGGATCGACACCGCCGAGATCTAGCCGAAAGATACGATGGGGCCAGTCCGCGTGGGCCAGCGGCTGCCGATCCAGGACGTCACCTACCGGGCGGCGCGGCGGAGGCGGTCGTTGATCGCCCGGCCGAGGCCCTGCTCCGGGCAGAGCGTGGCGACGATCTTCGAGACGCCCGCCCGGTCCAGCCGCCGGAGCGCGGCGAAGAGGTTGGCCGCCGCGACCGCGAGATCGCCGTTGGGGCTCAACACCTCGACCGCACCGAATGCCGAGGGGGTGGCGACAGGGACGAGCGAAAGGAGCCCGAGATGCTCCGGGCTTGAGAGGCCAGCGATGGTGTCGACGATCTCGACGGGAGTCCGCGGGGCGTAGTGCGATGCCAGCATTCCCGGCGCGAGTTGCGGAGCATGGTTGTCCGTCTTGCGCAGCGTCGCCAGGGGGCCGGTGATCGACTCGATCGACTCCTGCGGCACGCCGCCGGGGCGGAGAAGCGTCGGAGGCCCATCCGCCGCTATGTGGACGATCGTCGACTCGAGGCCGACACGACAGGGGCCCCCGTCGAGAATGAGGTCGATCCGGTCCGCAAGCTGCTCGGCGACATGCTCGGCAGTCGTCGGGCTCACCCGTCCGAACAGGTTCGCACTCGGCGCCGCGAGCGGAAGCCCGGTCCGCTGCAGGAGCTCTCGCGCGACAGGATGATCGGGGATGCGGATCGCGACGCTCGGGAGTCCCGCGGTGACGAGGTCCGGAACGCATTCCCGCTTGGGAAGGACGAGGGTCAGGGGTCCCGGCCAGAAGGCTTCCATCAGGCGTCCGGCGACGGGGGGGACTTCCGTCACGAGATCGTCGATCTGTCGTCGCTCGGCGACATGGACGATGAGCGGGTCGAAATGCGGCCGGTTCTTCGCCTCGAAAATCTTCGCCACGGCGACCGGATCGAGGGCGTGGGCCGCCAGGCCGTAGACCGTCTCGGTCGGCATCGCCACCAGCCCGCCACGGGCCAGGACGTCAGCCGCGGCGGCGATGTCGGTGGTGATCGGCGCTGGGCCGCTTCGGGAACGCATGAACGGTGCCTGGCATCAGGGGAACCAGGCATTGTGATGGAACGCCGCCCGGACTTCACGTCGCTCGAAGCGGGTTCGATCCGGAAGCGGAGAGATCGAACGGCCGGCCACCCGGCGAAAGCGATATTCGGGCGTCGCTGGACGTCCGGCGAAACGACCGATCCAAGGAACTGGCTTGTGCAGGCAACGCTCGGCCGGCCTATGAG
>JAEYWB010000755.1 GCA_023429275.1 Planctomycetota bacterium | reverse complement strand
GAACAAGACGCCCCACCTCGACCGCATGGCCCGCGAAGGACGCAAGCTGACGAGCCACTACGGAGCCCCCGTCTGTTCTCCATCCCGCGCCGCCCTCATGACGGGCTGCTATCCCAAGCGGGTCCTTCCCATTCCTCACGTCCTCTTTCCTGTCTCGGCGGTCGGCCTTCATCCCGACCAGGTCACGATCGCCGAGCTCCTCAAGAAGGAGGGGTACGCCACCGCCTGCATCGGCAAATGGCATCTCGGCGACCAGCCCGAGTTCCTCCCGACGCGGCAGGGCTTCGACGAGTACTTCGGGATCCCCTACTCCAACGACATGGGGACCGCGGCTGACGGATCGAAGAGCAATCCCGGCCAGCCTCTCCCGAAGCCGCCGGCCCGATCGCCGAACCCCAATAATGACCAGTATGGCGTACGCGGGGCCGATCAGCCGCCGCTGCCGCTTCTCGAGAACGAACGGGTCGTGGAGCGGGTCCGCGCCGCCGAACAGGGGACTCTCACCCGCCGCTACACCGATCGCGCCAAGACCTTCATCCGCAAACACTCGGACAAGCCGTTCTTTCTCTACCTCCCCCATTCCGCGGTCCACTTCCCGCACTATCCGGCGGAAGCCTCGCGCGGCCGGTCGGGGAACGGACTCCTCAACGACTGGGTGGAAGAGGTCGACGACAGCGTCGGTGAGCTCCTCGCGACCCTCAAGGAGCTCAACCTCGACGAGAAGACGCTGGTGATCTTCACCTCCGACAACGGCGGCTCCGTCCCGCATGGATCCAGCAACGGCCCTCTTCGGGGGACGAAGGGGCAGACATACGAGGGAGGAATCCGCGTCCCGACGATTGTCCGCTGGCCGTCAAAGATTCCCGCGCGAACGGCAACCGACGAGATGACCGCGATGATCGACTTCCTCCCGACTCTCGTGACGCTCGCGGGTGGAGCGCCCCCCGCCAGGCATGAGATCGACGGACACGACATCGCCCCTCTCCTCTTCGGCGAGGCGGACGCCTCCTCTCCTCACGTTCCGTTCTTCTACTTCCGCGGCCTCCAGTGCGAAGCGGTCCGGGCGGGTTTCTGGAAACTCCACCTCGCGTCGGGCGAGCTCTACAACCTCACGGAGGACGTGGGAGAGAAGAAGAACATTGCCGCCGAGAACGCCGACGTCGTGAAGTTCCTCAGCAGCTTTGTCGCAGGACTCGACGAAGACCTGGAACGGACCGGCATCGGCCCCGGCTGCCGTCCCCTCGGCCGGGTCGACAAGCCCCTGCCGCTGATCGACGCGCAAGGCAAGGTCCGCGAGGGATTCGGCTCGCTTCCCTGAACGGCCTGATTCCGCGCATCCCTCGATGTCTCGGTGGTCGGGGAATCGCTATCACAGGTTCTGACGCGCCGTCCGGATCAGCGAATGAAGCTGGCCCCCTTGCCTGCGGAGAGAACGATGCACTGGCGAACGATCTGCTGCTGGCTGGCCCTCGTCGCCACGGCGTCGGCCCAGCCGAAAGGCTACGAGAAGGAGGTCGCCGTCTCCGCCGCCGGGCGAATCGACTGCGTCTTCCCCCTCGCCAATCAGAGTCCGGCCCAGCTCCCCGGGGAGTGGACCCCCGACTACGCCGCCAGCGAACAGACGTATGAGTGCTACGTTCCTCCCCGGGTGAAGCCAAAGACACCGGCGGGGCTGATCCTGTTCATCTCGCCGGGCGATCGCGGCACCGGCTTCGAAAACTTTCGGAAGGTCTGCGATGAGTCGGGGATGATCTACGCCAGTCCGCATGCCGCGGGCAACGAGTGCGAGATCCGGCGGCGGGTGCGGATCGTCGTCGACGTCCTGGACGACCTGCGCCGCAAGCATGAGATCGACCCCGACCGGACCTGGATCGGCGGGTTCTCCGGAGGAGCCCGCATCGCCTGCTCGATCGCCTTCGCGCTCCCGGAGTACTTCGGCGGAGTGATCCCGGTCTGCGCCGCGGGTGACCTGCGGATGGAATCCTGGCTGCGGCACCGGGTCGTCGACCGCCTCGCGGTGGCGCACCTGACGGGCGAGACCGATTTCAACCGGGCGGAGGTCGAACGCTTCCGCAGCCCGGCCCTCGCCGATTTCGGCGTCCGCAGCCGTGTCTGGGTCATCCCGCGTCTGGGCCACGCCATCCCCAGGGCCGACGAGATGGGTCCCGTCGCAAAATGGCTCGACGAGTCGCTCGCCGAACGCCGCAAGTTCGGAAAGACATTCCCGGCCAGCCGCGCCGACAAGGTGCTTTCGCGCGAGGAGCACGCCGCCGCTCTCTTCCGCGAGGCGACAGGCCGGATGAAGTCTCCGGATCAGTTCTACGCCGGATTGATGCAGATGAAGGGAGTCCTCGACCGCTGGCCCGACCTGCCCGAAGCGGCCAAAGCCCGCGAGATCCTGCTGAAGCAGGAAGAGAAGCCCGAACACAACTGGGAAGAACAGGACATCGCCGAGCAGCGAAGGTTCGTCGCCGCCCGGGCCCGCGGCCTCTCCGCCTACGCCCTCGGCGACCTTCCGCAGCAATATCGCGCCCAGCGGGGCGAGATGGCCAGGGCGGCCCTCGAACTCTGGAAGGCCCTGCAGGAGGATGCCCAGGACGCGAAGTTGACGGCGGAAGCGGACAAGGTCGTCCCCCAGCTCGAAGCGATCTTGAAGTGAGAGACCGGCGCGGACAGGTTCAAGGGGCAGTCCTTTGACGGTGGCGAAGCGGTGAGTCTCGCTTTGGTCAATGCCTGGCAGCAGGGGACCTGGCGGCCTGAAAGGCCATCCGTTCCTCCAGCCCGGCCCAATGGGCCGGGTGATTCACGACAGAAAAGGAGCAAAGGCCTGAAGGGCCCGATGGGCCTGGCTGGACGAACGAATGGCCCTTCGGGCCGGAAATGACACGATCAGGCCACAGCACTCAAAACCTCAACAAATACTGCGGCTTGCCACCTTCAAAGGGCCGGCCTTCCAGGCCGTCCGAGTCGTCCCCTTCGAAGCGACTGCGAAGTCCGGGCGATTGGGAAGGTCGCCCTGCGGAGCAGCGAATCGCCCCGTTTGATACTTGTCACCTGATCCCTGATACTTCGAAGGACGCCATTCGCATTCCTTCTGCGAGCCCCCCGCTCGCTCCTTGATGTCTTCGACCCAGCCCGCCCTCCCCTCCGACAACCTGCCGCGACAACTGTCGCCCGGCGGTGTCGTTGCCATGCTGGTCGGGCTGGGGCTCGTGACGTTCGAGCTTCTCACCAACTTTATCGGCGAGCGGCTCGGGGGCGGG
>JAEYWB010000702.1 GCA_023429275.1 Planctomycetota bacterium | reverse complement strand
CCCGCCCCCGCTGGGGCGAGATGGCTTGAGGGGAGTTATCAGTGGTCAGTTATCAGTGGTCAGTTGTTAGTTATCTGCGGGTCGTTTCGAAGTGATGCGCGATCGACGCGGCTGCCCCATTCTGACGACTGACGACTGACGACTGAGAACTCTTCATCACATTGCCGCCCCGATTCGGGGCCAGATGAGGTAGTACAGGTTCATGAAGAACGTCCCGAGCGCGAAGTCGAGGGTCAGGATCGCGACGAACGAGTAGACGAAAGATTCAGTCGCCGCCTTTCCCACTCCCTCCGCACCAGCCGACGAATGGAAGCCGCGGTGGCAGGCAATCAGCGAGATCACAGAGCCGAAGAACAGGCTCTTGATGAGTCCCGAAATGATGTCGTAGGGAGCCACGAACCGCTTCGAGTGATACCAGTAGAAGAAGCTGCTGACGCCAAGGACCTGCGTGCTGAAGAGCCATCCGGAAATGATCCCGACACAGTCTGCGACGACGGTCAGCAGGGGAATCAGCAGGACGCACGCCAGGAACCGGGGGACCACGAGATAGGCGATCGGGTTCGCTCCGAGTGCAGAGAGGGCATCGATCTGCTCAGTGACCCGCATGGTTCCGAGCTCTGCCGCCATGGCACTTCCGACCCGGCCGGCCAGCATCACCGCCGCGAGGACCGGGCCGAGCTCCTTGACGAGGGTGACGTTCACCACAGTCCCGAGCTGGTTCTCCATATGCATCATGGCGAACTGGTCGTACGCCTGGATCGCCAGCACCATGCCGATGAAGCCCCCCGTCACACAGACGACGGAAACGCTTTGGACGCCAACGACGTACATCACCGACCAGAACGACTGTCCCCGTGGCCACCCTGCCACGAGCCAGGAAAGCATCGACAGCCCGAACAGAACGATGTCGCCTACGATCCGGACGGTATCGACGACGAACCGTCCCAGGGCGTGGACCGGAGTTTGGAAGGTCGAAGGCGGTACGGATGAGGACATCGACGACAGGAGACCGCATCGAGGAAGGGAGCGAATCGACGCGGCGGGAGACTACTCGCCCGACCGAAAACAGGGCTATGTCAGATTGGATGAAGAGACTGGGGAAACTGGAGAACCGCCCGGAAAACTCCATGGAGACAACGAAGCCGGCTGGTCGGAGACCGGGATCTCCGCCGCCGGCTTCATTCTCGCCAGAATCGGGCTTCCGTTACTTTGCGCCGCCCGCTCCTGCAGCGCCCCCGGCTCCTGCCGCGCCTCCCGCCCCTCCAGCCGGGGTTGCGCCCCCGGCCGGGGCAGCACCTCCCGCGGGGGCGGCTCCTGCTCCAGGAACGGCTCCGCCCGGCGGGATCGCGCCCCCGGCGGGATTCCCCCCCTGCTGACGGACCGGATCCGAGGGATTGGAGGGTCTCGCTGGCGACATGGGGTTCGTTTGAGGCTGTCTTGGAAGGAGCGGAAAACTGTCGCCGGGAAACATTCGCCCACTGTTTCCCCCGGCCTTCGGCGAATTGTTCCCGGTCGGCCTGCCGGTCTGTGGATTCCGGCCAGGTTGAATCAGGCCTCCCGGATTCGTTCCGGGGCGGACCGCGCCTGCGGGGTTCCGTCCGGGCTGAGCGTTGCCGACCGGATTTCGACCGGGCTGGACCTCGCCCCCCGGGTTGCTCCCCGGGCGGACATCGCCAACCGGGTTGCGACCAGGTTGAACCTCGCCCCCCGGATTTGCACCGGGACGCACATCGCCGACGGGATTCCGTCCGGGCTGGACCTCCCCACCGGGGTCGCGGCCAGGCTGGACCTCACCAAAGTTCGTCCCGGGACGGACCGGGCTGTTCGGATCAAGCCCCGGGGTATTGGGAGCATTGGGATTCACGTTGTTGGGAGCGTTCGGGTTCACGTTGTTGGCGTTCGGATTGACGTTCACCGGATTTGGATTCACGTCCCCCGTGTCGCCGTTCACGTTGATCCCGGTCGCGGCATTCGTCCCGATGCTGTTCCCATAGATGTCGACGGTCGGGTCGAAGTATGACGACGCTCCGAAGTTGAACGAATTCCCTGTCAATTGCTCGTACTGCTGTCTCTGTTCCGGGGTCAGAATACTCCCGAGGTTCTGAAGGGCTTGCGCCCGGGCTGTGGCGAAGCGGTTTGCCGTGCCAGTCGGGTCATTCTGATAGTCGGCCCGGAACTGGTTCAGTTGATTGTTCCAGTTCCGGCTGTACTCGTTCATCCGCAGCATCTGTTCGTCGGAGAGCCGCAGCTGTTCCCGCAGCGGAACCCTGTTGAACGCCCCGTAACCCATGTACTGCATGACGAGCTGGTTGTACCGATCCCGCTGCTGGTCGGTCGTCAGCTCATTCAGCAGACTGTTGCTAACGCTGCTGTTGTAGGCCGACCGCGCCTGTTGAGCCTGGGCCTGACGTTCGGCGGCCGTCAGGCTTCGATTCTTATCAAGTGCTGCCAGCGATTCGTTGTACTGCGCCTGCGATTGTGCGTACGCCCGGGAAAGCCTGTCGTACTGCTCCTGGGATAGCCCCAGTTCACGACGGACAACCGGGTCCGAGAACCAGAAGGAGGCTTGGGATCCCTTGCGCTGGTTATCACGGCTGAGCTGTTCGGCGCTGCCACCGGGCCGCACGACAGGTCGCCGCGCTCCCGGACTTGATCCCGGCGAGCCCGGGGCGGACTGAGCAAAAGCCGGCTGGACAGCGACGACCAGGGCCAGTGCCGCTGAAGAAAGCAGAAACGATCTCATGGACGCACCTCCGACCGCGACCACGGCCACCGGCACGGCCAGTCTGAAACTAGGAAACCGTGGCTCTGAGAACGTGCAACTGGCGTGCCTCCACCCGGTCTATGGCCCTCAGCGCGGGCATTTGCCTGACCAGCCCGCTTTGTTCCCGTGTCAGGGGAACATCCGTTGCACAGCGGTCGTTCCTGAAACGCACCCGGACAGGGTCAACCTGTCCCCACTCCAGGAGTCGAGCATGCCACGCGGCGACAAATCGAAATACACGGACAAGCAGAAGCGTCAGGCCGAGCACATCGAGGAGGGGTATGAGAAGCGCGGCGCCAGTCATAAAGAAGCAGAACGTCGTGCCTGGGCAACCGTCAACGCGACTGACCATGGCGGGAAGAAGAGCGGGTCGGGCCGTGGAAAAAGCAAGGACCTCTCTCCAGCTCGAAAGGGAGGCGAGAAGGGAGGCAAGGCCTCTGCAAATCGTTCTGCAGCCGCCCGGTCGGCGTCAGCTCGTAAAGCGGCCGCGACCCGGAAACGTAACGCGACCAAGTCGGCAAGCTGACGACACTGGCGCAAGAGAGGCGACTGCCGGGATGTGGCGGTCTGCGACCTGACGAGCAGCCGCCTGGGCTGGTCGCGTTCAACATGATCGATTGCCGTGACGGCTGGCCGGTCAGCGTCGATCCTGTCGGCTCGGTAGGCTGCAGGCCTAGTGAAGACGGACGCAGGCCGTCCCCGCAATGGCCAGCACGACGGAGGCGATCCAGAAGCGTGAGACGATCTGCGTCTCGGGATCGCCGCGAAAGACGAAGTGGTTATGCAGGGGGCTGCATCGCAGCGGCTTGAAGCCGAGCAGCTTGTTGCAGCCCACCTGGGCCATCACGCTGACCGTCTCGATCACGAACACGCCGCCGATGACGAGCAGGAGCAGCTCCTGTTTGGCCGCGAGCATCCCGAAAGCCAGCAGGGCACCGAGCGGGAGCGACCCTGTGTCCCCCATGAAGACCTGCGCAGGATGAGCGTTGTACCAGAGGAATCCGAGCACCGCTCCGACCATTCCCGCCAGGACCACGGAGAGCTCACCGCATCCCGGAACGTAGGGGACCTGCAGGTAGGCCGCGAACCGGGCGTGTCCGGCGAGGTAGGTGAGCACTGCGGCCGCGGTTCCGGTGGTGACGAGGCAGCCGGATGCCAGCCCGTCGAGACCGTCGGTCAGGTTGACTCCGTTCGAGCTGCCGGTCAGGACGAGCGCCGTCCATCCGATGAACAGGATCCCCAGTGGAATCCGAAAGGTTCCGATCGGCGAAACGATGTCGTGAATCGCCGGCTGGCTGGACGGAATGGAATACAGCCACCCGCCTGCCGCGAGAGCGAGTACGGCCTGGACGACAAACTTCTGACGGACGGTGAGGCCGCGGCGCGATGTTCGAAGCTTGATCCAGTCGTCCACGGCGCCGAGTGCCGCGAATGAAACCGCGAGGAAGAGAGCGAGCTGAACGTAGGGGCTGGCGAGGTCACCCCAGAGCAGGGTAGTGACGACAATGGCAGCGACCAGGAACAGGCCCCCCATCGTCGGGGTGTTCCCCTTGGCGGCATGAAGCTCGTTGAGCCGCGAGGAGGCGCTGTCGATCCGCTCACGGAACCGGCCTTTCAGCCAGCGGATGGCGAACGGGCCGAGCACGATTGCCGCAACGAATGACGTAATGGCGGCCAGGGCGGCGCGGGCCGTCAGCAGGATCCGTGAGTCCCCCGCGACCGAGCTTTCAACACGCTCGGCCAGAGGGAGGACATGCTGGAGCAGCCAGAGGAGCATCGCACCGAGATCCGCATCGCGGAATGGATTCAGGCCGCTCACAACCGGCGATCAACGACCCACAGGCGCCATGAGGGGGAGGGTGGCGTGAACGGCAGGCAGACCGGAGGGGGAAACCGGTGAGATCGGCTGGGGAAGCCGGGCCTGTCGTTCGAGAAGGGAGTGGTGGGCCGAGAATCGCCGGTCGTGAGCCGGCCGAAGGAGGGTGGGGAGGAGGTGTCAGGGAATAGGGAACAGGGAACAGGCTGTTCCCTCAAATCATGCGGCCGATCGCCATTGCGATGGCTTTGCCGAACGGCTTGCGAGACTCTGAAGGGCTTCGATGACTTGTTCCATCCTCATGCCGCGAGAGCCTTTGACGAGGATGACGTCTCCCGGCTCGAGCCAGCAGTCGAGCAGGGCAGAAAGTGTTTCGATGTTTCGGCAGACGCCGAGGCGGCCGCCGTCCAGGCCCGCCTGCCGGGCGCTCTTGCTCACGTTGTCCGCCTGTGAGCCGAGGACGAGGATATGGTCCAGTGAGGTCGAGCCGATCTGCTGGCCGAGCTTCCAGTGAAACGCGTCGGTGGCGGCGCCGAGCGACAGCATGTCTCCAATGACCAGCACGCGCTTCCGGGCCTGCTGCCAGTCGACGAGCGTTTCCAGTGCGGCCGCCATGGAGACCGGGCTGGCGTTGTAGGTGTCGTCGATGACGAGCCAGTCGCCGATGGAAACAAGGCGGCACCGGCCCGGCATCGCCTGAAAACTCGCGAGGCCGGCGGCGATGTCGTCGTCCGACATGTCCACTTCGCGGGCGACCGCAATTGCGATCGTGGCGGCCAGCAGGTGATGGCGGCCGACTGCGGGCAGGGCGAACTCCGAACGATCGACGCAGAACCGGATCAGTCCGTCGTCTGCGGTGACGTGGCGGGCCACGACGTCGTTTTCCGGGTTCTCCCCGACGAGGATCACACGACATCCCGCCCGCTCCGCCAGGTGCCGGATACGGTGGTCGTCGCCGTTGAGGACTGCGAATCCGCTGGCGGGAAGGGCCTCGAGGAGCTCTCCCTTGGTCTGTGCGATCTTGTCGATCGTTCCGAACTCGTCGAGATGCGTCGGAGCGATCATCGTGAGGACGGCGGCCTCAGGGCGGGCGAGGGCCGCGAGTCTTCCGATCTCGCCGACTCGCGACGCTCCCATCTCGAGCACCGCGAACTCATGGCTGGCCTCGATCGTCAGGAGGCTCAGCGGGAGGCCGACATGATTGTTGAAGTTGGCCGGGCTCTGCGTTCCGAAGAACTGCTGTGAGAGAACCGTGTGCAGCAGGTGCCGGGTCGTGGTCTTGCCGACGCTCCCCGTCACGCCGATCACCATCGGCTCGAACTGGTTGCGATACCAGGCCGCGAGATCCCACAGGGCGACGAGCGTGTCTTCGACCGCAATGGCCGGAAGCGGGGCGTCGCCGGTCACGTGGTCATGGGCTGCCACGCAGGCAATCGCACCACGGGCCGCCGCGTCGCCGAGGAAGGCGTGTCCGTCGAACCGATCGCCACGGAGCGCCCAGAACAGGTCTCCCTGGCGAATCCGTCTCGAGTCGGTCTCAATCCGCTCGATCAGGACGCCGTGGTCCACCGCTCCCGACGGTCGACCGCGAACGGCGCTGATCAACTGCTCGAGGGTGAAAGGGGACATGGGAAATCTTGGGTGTCAGGTACGAAAGTGTCAGGTATCGGGGAGACGGACGGCGACGGCTTCGAGATGCGAGGACAGCCGGGGCCGACGTGCCGGACAGCTCAGGCGGCGGACTCGTTGCAGGTGAGAGCCTTGAGCCGGCTGCGGCAGATCGCGACGTCGTCGAACGGAATCGACTCCGTGCCGACGATCTGGACCTTTTCGTGTCCCTTTCCGGCCAGGAGGACCGTGTCTCCCGGTTCCGCGAGTTCGAGGATCCGTTCGATCGCCTCTTCGCGATCGGCGACGACGAGTGGCTTGATGGGGGTGTTGGCAAAACCGCGGACAATGTCGGCGAGGATCTGCTGGGGCTCCTCGGTCCGCGGGTTGTCGCTGGTGACGATCGCGACATCGGCGTGGGCCGCGGCCGCACCCATCTTGGGACGCTTTCCGCGGTCGCGGTCTCCTCCCGCTCCGAACAGGCAGAGGATGCGGCCCGGCGTGACCTCCCGAAGCGTGCGGATCACGCGGCGGAGGGCGTCGTCGGTGTGGGCGTAGTCGACGAACACCTGGAACGGCTGTCCGCAATCGATCCGCTCGAGGCGCCCGGGGACGGAGACGAGGGCCTCGAATCCTGTCTGGATGTCTTCGTGCGAAACTCCGAGGTGATCAGCGGCCACGATCGCTCCGAGGGCATTGCTGACGTTGTGCCGCCCGATCAAGGGGGTTCGAAAGGTGACTGTCTGGACGCCGAGGCGGACCTCGAACGTCGTGCAGGCTGCGGTCCGCTGGACGATCCGGGCGTCGACATCGGCGTCTCCGTCGAGGCCGACGGTCGTGGTCCGGTGCCTTCCGGCCGCCTGTTCCCACAGCGCCCGGCATCCCGGATCGTCGCTGTTGAGGATCACGAGCCCGCCCGGCTTAACGAGGTCGAACACCCGGGCTTTCGCCTGGGTGTAGTTCGCGAGGTCGCCGTGATAGTCGAAATGGTCCTGCGTGATATTGGTGACGATGGCGACGTCGAGACCGATTCCCGCCGCCCTCTGCTGGTGCAGGGCGTGGCTCGAGA
>JAEYWB010000438.1 GCA_023429275.1 Planctomycetota bacterium | reverse complement strand
GGGGGGCTGCACCGAGATGAGCCGTCCGACGACGCATTCAGAGCCGACGTACGTCGTCGACGGCATCGTTCATTACTGCGTGACGAATATGCCGGGCGCGGTCGGTCGGACGAGCACCTACGCCCTGTGCAACGTCACGTTTCCGTATGCGCTCCAGATCGCGAACCTCGGCCTCGCAGGGGCATGCGCCAAGTTCCCCGGCCTGAGGGAGGCGGTGAACATGCACGCCGGGAAGGTGACCTACAAGCCGGTCGCCGACACGTTCGGGCTGCCGTGCAGCGAGTTCTAGCGAATCCGTTCGATGAATCGCCTGCCATGACGTATCTCGGATGCAGCGTGCGCCTGCCATTCGAGGAGTCATCCCGTGCGCCTGATTTTCCCCGCCCTGATCGTTCAGGCATCTCTCGGGTGTGCGCCGCCCCCTGAGTTCACATCCGAAAAGAGAGTGCTGACGGCAGAGCAGTTCACGGAGCTTCAGCCTCTGCTCGACGCCTTCTATGAACTCAACGCCGTGGGACGAAAGCGAAGCGAGTTCTCACGGCTGTTCGAACTGGCAAATCATGTTCAGCACTTTAGGGATGGGAGAGAGGGGTACGGATTCCGCCTCCCGCTTTCCGGCGGAGAATCGAGTCCGGAGACGGAGTGGTACGGCGCACTCTACATCGTGACCGATGGCGGCCCTCCGCCACAGGGTGACGGCCCCCCATGCCGGGACGAGACGATTCTCGAAGTCCATCGGGGCGCCCCAGGGGTGAACTGACATCTCTAAGCCGCGTCGGAGAATCGACACTGGTGCAATCGATTGACGACGACTCCACACATCAGTCTCGTACGGTCATCGGCCCGCGGTTCTTCCGGTGATCACTCATGACGCTCGCCCTCCGATGGCATCCCTCTCTTTTCGTCGTCCTTCTCCTGTTCGCAGTCCCGGCGAACTCGCACTCAGCGGGCCGGCCGAATGTCGTCGTCATCCTTGCCGACGACCAGGGCTGGGGCGACCTGAGCATTCATGGCAACCGGAACCTCTCGACGCCGAACATCGATTCCCTCGGCCGCGACGGGGCGATGTTCAGCCGGTTCTTCGTCTGTCCCGTCTGCTCGCCGACCCGGGCCGAGTTCCTGACCGGCCGCTACCACTGGCGCGGCGGTGTCCGGAATGTTTCGACCGGCGGCGAGCGGCTTGACCTCGACGAGCGGACAATCGCCGATGACTTTCGGGACGCGGGCTACTCGACCGGTCTGTTCGGCAAGTGGCACAACGGGACGCAGTTCCCCTACCACCCGCTCGGGCGCGGGTTCGAGGAGTTCTACGGCTTCACGAGCGGCCACTGGGGGGACTATTTCTCGCCGCCGCTCGACCACAACGGCGAGCTGACGCAGGGGAAGGGGTATCTCACCGACGACCTGACGTCGCATGCGATCGAGTTCATCGACGCTGCTCGCGAAAAGCCATTCTTCTGCTACCTCGCTCTCAATACTCCCCACTCCCCGATGCAGGTTCCGGACGACTACTGGAACGCCGCTCGCGATCGCCCGATCGTCCAGCGGGGACGAATGGGTGAGCGGGAAGATGTTGCCATGACGCGGGCCGCTCTCGCGATGGTTGAAAACATCGATACGAATGTCGGCCGGGTCCTGAAGCATCTCGACGATCGAAAGCTCTCTCGCGACACGATCGTCCTCTACTTCAGCGACAACGGCCCCAACAGCCCGCGGTGGAATGGCGGCATGCGCGGCCAGAAGGGCGCAACGGATGAGGGAGGCGTCCGCGCTCCTCTGCTCATCCGCTGGCCGGGTCAGATCGCCGCGGGAACCAGGATCGACCGCATCGCCGGGGCCATCGACCTTCTGCCGACGCTCCTCAGCCTCACGAACGCCCCGAGGCAGGAGGGCCTGCCCCTCGACGGCATCAGTCAGGCCGGGCTGCTCCGGGGAGAAGAGGGCCCGAATCACGACCGGACGATCTTCTCCCACTGGGCGGGGAAGGTTTCGGCCCGTACGAACCACCATCGACTGGACGCCCAGGGACGGCTGTACGACATGCTGGTCGATCCCGGGCAGACGACCGACGTCTCCGACCGGTTTCCTGAGGAGGCTCGTCGGCTTCGCGAGGCCACTGAGGCATGTCTGATGGAAATCCGGCGCGACCTGACTCCGGATGACCGCCCGTTCCTCGTCGGCGGGCGTCCGACGGTACTCACTCAACTTCCAGCCCGTGACGGCCGCTCTTCGGGCAACGTCCGCCGGAGTGCGAATGCACCGAACTGTTCGTATTTCACCAACTGGACCAGCCCTGACGACCGGATCTCCTGGGAGATCGAGGTCGTCAAAGCCGGGACGTACTCGGTCGAGATCCTTTACGCCTGTCCGGAAGCGGACCTCGGCAGCGAGTTCTCGCTGAGCTTCGTGCCGGGCGAACAGGCAGTGGCGTCGCGCACGGCCCGGGTTCGCGACACTCACGATCCTCCCGCGCGTGGAAACGAGAACGACCGGGTTCCCCGCAAGGGAGAGTCTCTGGTCAAGGATTTTCGCCCGTGGAACGTCGGTCGCCTGAACCTTCCGGCCGGCCGCGGGAAGCTGGAACTGAAAGCGATCGGTGTCCCCGGCAAGCAGGTGATGGAGGTTCGAGGCCTGCTGCTCCGCCCAGAGTAACGCGGCACTCCGGGCCGTCGAACGGGCGGTTCTGTCGAAGAGACTTCGATTCTCTCCTCGTCACTGCGAGGGCCGGGAGAGTTGACACCCCATCCCTGCCGGGATGGGTCGTGGGAAATGCCTGATCACTGGCGGTGTCGCTGACGCTCAACCGCCGGCCAATGGCTGTTGAGCCCTCCGGGCGATCATTCGCCAGGTTTTCCGCGACTCCCCACTGAGCCGATCTGTCCTGCACGAGATGTGGCGACAGATCCGGAACGGCTGTCCGAAAACTTCAATGTCCTGTTGCACCGTGCATCCGGGGGCCAGTCGAGAACGTGGCGGAGGGGGCGCCGATGCTGCGCTCGCTCATCTCGCGGAGACGCTGTGAAAATATGCAAGCCCACGGTTTACCGGACGTGTGCCGTAGCACGGCCTTCCAGGCCAGCCCTTTGAAGGTGGCAAGACGCAGTATTTGCTGAGGTTTTGAGTGCTGTGGCCTGATCGTGTCTCTTCCGGCCCAAAGGGCCATCCGTTCCTCCAGCCCGGCCCAACGGGCCGGGTGATTCACGACAGAAAGGGAGCGAAGGCCTGAAGGGCCGGCCGTTCGGCAAGCCGTCGAACGGCTGGCCC
>JAEYWB010000402.1 GCA_023429275.1 Planctomycetota bacterium | reverse complement strand
CTGTTGGTCCGTCGACGCAGGCCAGAGTTCGCGACAGCCTTCAGGCAGGGCGTGGCGGATCTTCTCCGACTCTCCCGGGCTGATGTGTCGTGCGACGACCCGAAGAACGGCGGTGGCGATATGCTGCGAATCGGCGTCCATGACGAACAGGAACGCATCGGTGATGTGCATGAGGAACTCATCGCGGCTGAATTCCGGGACCGGGACAGTCCCAGGGCGCCAACCTTCGAAGAAGACGCCGCGGATCAGCATCGGAAGTTGCGCCGACAGCCGGGCCGTCTCCGAGACAGGAAGCCGGTCGCGGAGCGTGTGGAGCACGGCACGCAACGCGTGATAGGCGCGTTGCCGATCGGTCCAGCCCATCTCACGCATGATGTCATCGAGCCAGATGTTGGTGAGCTGCACTGTTCTGTCGAACACTTCCAAACCCGTGGCACTCATGAGTCTCTCCTGGTACGTCGTATCTGATCTCTGAAACGTCAGGCATTAGGGCTCGACCAGGGCGGGCTCCCGGGGCGTCTTCGCCTCGGGAACCTCGGTCAGCGTCGCCTCCGTGAGGAGCAGAACGCCGGCGACCGAAACAGCGTTCTCGAGTGCCGTCCGGACGACCTTCACGGGATCAACGATCCCGGCCGCGAACAGGTCTTTCATTTCACCGGTGGCCGCGTCGAACCCGCGTGCGTCTTGCTCCGCCCGCATTTGCCCGATGACCATCCCTGCGTCATAGCCCGAGTTCTCGGCGATCTGCCGCGCGGGGATCTCCAAGGCCTTCTTGAGAATCCGCAGTCCCGTGAGCTCATCCCCGGCACACTGCACTTCCAGCTTTTCGACGGCGGGTATCGCCCTCAGGAGTGCGAGCCCCCCGCCCGGGACGATCCCTTCCGCGATCGCGGCCTTAGTGGCGCTGATTGCATCGTCTAACGCCTCCTTGCGACTTTTGAGCTCCGCTTCGGAAGGAGCTCCGACATGGAGGACCGCCACGCCGCCCGAGAGCTTCGCGAGGCGTTTTTCGAGCATCTCCCGATCGTAGGAGGAGGTTGTTTTCTCGAGCTGCCGCCGAATGTCTCGACATCGGGCGGCGATCGCTTCTTGAGAAGCTCCGCTGCCGATCAAGGTGGTGTGGTCCTTGTCGACGACAATCCGCTCAGCGCGCCCGAGGTCGGCCAATTTGACCGCCGGCAGCTGGAGGCCGAGATCCTCAGCCACGACTTGGCCTCCTGTCAGCACGGCGATATCTCCAAGGATCTCCTTGCGGCGATCGCCGTAACCAGGGGCCTTGATCGCTACGCAGTTCAGGATGCCCCGCAGTTTGTTCACCACAAGCGTCGCAAGAACGTCTGCCTCCAGATCATCGGCGACGATGAGCAGCGGTTGCCCCGATTTCGTCAGCTGTTCCAGAAGCGGTATGAGGTCCTTGATCGCACTGATCCTGCGGTCGTAGAGGAGGATTCGCGGGCTCTCGAGCACGCACTCCATCTTCTCCGCGTTGGTGACGAAGTAGGAGGAGAGGTAACCGCGATCAAGCTGCATCCCTTCGACAACTTCGATGGAAGTCTCCGTCCCTTTCGCTTCCTCGACAGAGACGACGCCATCTCCTCCAACGCGTTCCATTGCGTCAGCGACGAGCTCGCCAAGACTGGTATCGTTATGCGCCGAAAGCGCGGCAACTTGCGCCATCTCTTTGCGGGTCGTGACGGGCCGCGATTGCGTCCGCAGGGCCTCGACAACGGCTCTCATTCCGCGATCCATACCGTGCTTGAGCTCGATGCCGCTGGCGCCGGCAGCCAGGTTCTTGAGCCCCTCGGCGAAGAGGCCATGTGCAAGGACCGTCGAGGTGCTGGTTCCATCGCCGACGGCCTCGCCCGTCTGCTCCGCGGCCTGGCGGATGATCTGAGCGCCGAGGTTTGCCTCGCGGTCCTTGAGCTCGATCTCCTTCGCGATCGTCACGCCATCGTTGCACACGATGGGCTTGCCCCAGGATTTCTCGATCAGGACAGACCGGGATTGAGGTCCGAGAGTGACGCGGACCGCGTCCGCCAGAATGGTTGCTCCCTGGAGAATCTTTTCCCGAGCCGGGGCCTTGAACATCAGTTGTTTGTATGACACAGGAGTACCCGGGCTGAAGGGAGGACAGAAGAGGCTCTGTGGCAAAAGACGCGAGCAGGCATGCTGCGGCCGTATCGGAACTTTGGAAGGAAGACTCGTCGGGTCGAGGCCAGGCGATCGGCCCGACGAGTGTCGCGCGAAGGCTGGCACTACGGTTTGACGGCGATCTTCTTCGCGCAGGCGGCTTCTACTTTTGGCAGCGTCACGGTCAGCACCCCGTCGCGGCACACGGCCTCGACCGTTCCCTGCTGCACGGCGCACGGCAGAGTCACCGCCCGGTAGAATTTTCCAGTGCTCCGCTCGATGCGATGGAACGCCTTGTCCTTCGTCTCCTTGTCTTCCTTGTGCTCGCCGCTCACCACGAGCGTGTTCCCCTGCAGCTCGACCTGGATCTCTTCCGACTTGAGGCCGGGAACGTCCATCTTGATCTCGATCTGCTTGTCCGACTCTGCGAGGTCCATCGAGGGGATCTGGACGTCGGAGAACCATCCGCCGTTTCCATCGCCCGCGAAGCGGCTGAGGAGGTCGTTCATCTCTTCCCGCAAGGGCGCGAATGGGTCCCGTCGGAACCAGGTCGCGAGCTCGTTGGAAACGCGGCGAGGGAGTGTCGATTTCATGGCAAATCTCCAAATGGGTGACTGCTCGGCGCTCGGGCGACCACCGCCGCGGGCGCTCCGCAGGAAGAAGTTGCGGGGGGAATGGCACAAAACAGTGAGTTCAGGCCGCGCAGGGTCGACCTATGCGGCGGCCTTTGCTTTCGCACGGGAAACGAGAACAGGACAGGGAGCCGTGCGAACGACTCGTTCGGCGACGCTCCCCATCAGAAGGTGGGAGAGCCCGGTCCGTCCGTGCGTTCCCAAGACGATCAGATCGATCTTTTCCTGCTCCGCGTATTCCGTGATCACCTGGGCGGGAGACCCGATCCGGACAACCTTTCGCACGGTCAGGGTTTGGTCAGGAACCACGAGATTGGCGAGCTCGTCGCGAGTCTGCTGGCTGACCACATCAAAAGTGTTGAAGAGCATCAAGTCCGCGCTGGGCGGCAATGGTTCGACGACGGTCAGGAGGTCGATTCTCGCCTTGAAGCGGGCAGCGACGTCGCAGGCGGCCTCGAGGGCGGCCAGAGACGACACGCTGAAATCGACTGGAACGAGAATATGGGTGATTGTCATGGCAGGCTCGGAGCAGAAAGACGAGTCGAAGGTCAGCGAAACGAGATTCCGTTCTGCATCACACAGAGGGCCCAACGCGTGGACCTGACGATTCAGGTGCCATCCGGAGAGTCGAGAAGGCAACCGACGATGCAACGTCCGACCCAAAAGGAGACATCACGGTGCGTTCGTCCGCGCGATCGAGAGTTCACCCCTCGACTCCCGGATGAAGTGACCGAAGTCGACTGCCCGTTCTTCCAGCATCCGATCGGAGTGCTTTCCGTGCGGCATGCCGTCTCCGATTCACGAACGCGACGGATCGCAATTGAAATGCCAAAAGTGACGAAGACGCCCATGACATCGAAACAAGGGGTAACGAGGCCGGTTCTTCGATCCACGGCGCGCGATCCTGGCGCCATGAGTCCTTCCGGGCGTGACGTGGCCGCACGATGTGGGACAACATCGCTCGAAAGTTGAATTCGCCGCCCGATCGATCGACAGAGAGATCAACGTGACGAGTCAGAGAGCCTTGGACAGAGAGAGAGCGGCGAGCTGCGTGAGGAAGGCCTGCTGCGCGGTATTGATCTTTTCGGCCGCCGCGGAGATCTCGAAGAATTCCGCCCTGTCGACTTCGGGAAACTCCTGCATTCGTCCAGACCGCGGTGGCCACTCCAACGAGAAGGTTCCGCCGCGGATCTGCGCGACGTCAAAGTTGCCGCGGCAGGCCCAAGCCCTGACGATCTTCCCTCCGCGTTGCCGAACCGGGGCGAGCGGATGGAAAGGCCCGGAAGGAGCGGGGCCAAGTTCCTCCTCGAACTCACGGAAAGCCGTCCCCAAAGGCTCCTCACCAGGCTGGACCTCTCCTTTCGGAATCGACCAGGCACCAAGGTCTTTGTTCCGGAAGAACGGGCCTCCCGGATGAACCAGGAGAACCTCGAGACCTTTTGCTCCCTTGCGGTACAGGAGCAGTCCAGCACTTTCCGTTGGCATGGTCCTCGGTCTCCACTGTCGGGAAGAACTTGCGGCCTGGAGAAGGCGGTTGGCGAAGCAACAGTCACGAACGCCTCAGGCCGTGCACATCCAGACTCTTTCCGCACGGAATGTGTCACAAAGGAACGCCCTTGTCGGCCGCCATGGAAGCTGCACTGGCTGTCATCGTGATGATCGCAGAGCCGGTTCGATTGGCATGGTCGTTGCAATCAGCCTGGTATCGAGACGTCGAGACCATACGGGCTCTCCCAACTGTCGGCGAAGTCGTCCGACGATCTGAGCAAGCCATTGCCCCACTCAAATTCCTGCCGGAGTTCTCCCGTGGCCAGATTATCTGGGTACGTTTCACAGTCCGCCGTCGGGGAAGCCAGCCTCGCAATCCGAATCAGTGAAGAGTTTTTCCGTTCCGGCTACGGGCCTCTCCGATCGCTGTCGGTCATGGCGAATGGGAGCGTGGTCACCTTGAAAGGTCGAGTTCCCACCTTCTATCTCAAACAGCTTGCCCAGCACCGGGCCATTCGCATCCCCGGTGTGCTCATCGTCGACAATCAGGTGGTGGTCGACTGACGGTGTGATCGAGTCGCCTTCACGATGGCACCGGTGTGTTCTCCGAAAACCAGTGCCGATGGCGTCCATACGTCCGGGTCGTCGGAGGAAGCAGAACCGACAGAGAAGCGAATAGAGTCGTCGATGACGTGATAAGACTCGTGGGCACCGGTCGAGCGGGGGGGGCGAGCTGGCCCGCCTTCTCCCTGATCCCGGTGCCGATGCTTTTCCAGACACCCAGTTTGCATCACTCAATGATTGGCCGGGAGGCGGGCCTCGCGGGACATCCCGACTGACCGTTGAGCGGCATCTCTCCGTATCGACGCTTTCGGTAAAGAACGTTGTGATCCCTTTTCGAGGGATCTGCCATGAAGTCCGACAAGACGCTGCAAACCGATGTCGGAGAAGCCGCTCACTGACCCGCGGCGGAGATCTTTCGGTTCATGGCATCGACACGCCTCCCCTCGAAGCTCCAGTCCGGATCGATGACCAGAAGCGTTCGGGCACCTGAACGCCGGCAGTCAAAGGTCAGCAGGCCGAAGATCGACGAACGCCTTTCGACGTTCGAGGCTGCAGCATGCGCTCCAGGGGTCTGGCGTGTCTCAAGTTTCAGGTTTCGGACAATGACGAGTACCGCCACCGCGACAATTGCGGCGGCAAACGTCCTTTGAAGGGCGGGGCCCCCGACGCCCTCGTATGGCGGAACCACCAAGGCCCTAGACAACGAGCGGAACCGCTAAGATTGCGCCACCGCCGGTGAGACCGAGGGACAGCCCGACGAGGCCGCCGAACACCGTGCAGAGAATGAAGGGACACATCGTCCGCCTCGAGACTGATATCAGACTGGACAGGTCGATCCCGCGGAGGCACTCCAAGTCGCCCCGGCGAGCCCGGTGGCTTCCCACGCCTTGTACCCGCCAACCAGATCCAGCAGATTTGTCAGGCCGTGCTGCGCGAGAAGGCTGGCAGCGATCGCGGATCGATATCCGCCCTCGCAGTGGACCACGATGGTCCGGTCCGTCGGCAACTCCTCGAGACGTTCCTTGAGATGCGGAAGCGGAAGATTCACGCTACCCGGGATCGCTCCGCGGGCGTTCTCCGGTCCGGAGCGGACGTCGACGACCAGCGGAGGGTTCCCCCCATTCATGAGCTCGGCGAGGGCGGGGGCGGTGATCCGGTCGATCTTCCGAACAAGATCGGGCCGCTTTTCGACGGCGAGCATTCCGTTCTTAAGGTAGCCCGAGACGTTATCAAGGCCGATGCGGCCAAGGCGCATGACCGCCTCCCTTTCGTCACCGGGAGCGGCGACAAGGACGATCGGGATCGACTTGTCGAGAAGCGTTCCGCACCAGGTGGCGTACTTTCCCTTGAGGTCGATATTCATCGCACCGGCAAGATGCGCTCCCTCGAAGTCGATCCCCTCCCGGACATCGAGAAGCTGCGATCCGCCAGCGACCGCCTGGAGCAACTCGTCGACCGTCAGCTCCTTGAGGGACTTGACCATCGTCTGGTCGAGATCGGCCCGCTCCTGACGGTTCAGGATGGCGTCGTGGACGAAATAGGCGGGAGCCTCGGGCTGATCGGCGGTGACCAACGTCCGGAAGTCTTCGAGGGCCATCGGCTGAAGGGCGTAATTGAACCGCTTCTGCTCGCCGATCGTCGAGACGGTCTCCTTGCTCAGCGACTTTCCGCACAGTGATCCGGCGCCGTGGGCGGGATAGACGAGGGTACCGTCGGGAAGGCTCTTCAGCCGCTGGATCGAGTGATAAAGCATCTCCGACAGCTCTTCCGCCGTGACCCCGATCGACGCCAGGAGGTCGGGGCGGCCGACATCGCCGATGAAGAGCGTGTCGCCGGTCAGAACGGCGTGGGGAGTGCCTGGGTCCCGGGCTTCATCGAAGACGAGGATCGAGATTCCTTCCGGCGTATGGCCGGGTGTCTCCAGAATCTCGAGCCGCACTTTTCCCATCCGCAGGATGTCTCCATCCTTGAGGTGGTCAACGGCGAACTCGGCTCTCGCGCGGGATCCCATCACGATCTTCGCGCCGGTCCGGTTTCGGAGCTCGATGTGCCCCGCCAGGAAGTCGGCGTGAAAATGCGTGAGCAGAACGTATTTGATCGCCAGCCCCTCCGCCGCGGCATCGGCGAGGTACTGCTCGATGTCCCGCTGTGGATCGACGATCGCCGCTTCTTTTGTTGTCTCGTCGGCGATCAGGTAGGAAGCATGCGCCAGACAGCCGAGGTAGTACTGCTTAAGTTTCATGGGAAGCCTCCAAAGGGGATGTCCGGAACCAGGGTTCATGCGACGGATATCGCCGCGGTGAACTCGTCCAGCGCTTTACGGAAGCCGATTCCGAAACCGCTCCCGCCGTCGAGAGACACGGAAACCGGAAACCGAACGATGTCGTGGAAGAAGGGGGATGCCCGGAGTGCAGCACGTGGCTCATGGCTGTCTCGGATGCACGGGGGAAGGTTGGCCAGGGTCCAGTCCGAGAAGGCGGGAAGCACGAGGATGAAGGTACCTCGGGGGCGTGAACGCGAACCACCTAGCCGCAACACGTCCCCGACCGCTTGTTGCACGTCGGTTTGTCTGAGGCCGATGCCGAAGTGGCAGCGCGACTCACAGAAACCTGGTTCCACGGCATGCGGGCGAGCAGCAGTCCCATACCGCACCAGTCCGTGATGCCGGCGATAACCAGCCCGGTGCCGACGAAGGCCGGCAGACCCAGAAGCGCGGAGTGCACGAAGAATCCCAGTGCGGTCCCGACGACGACGAGAAGCCCGGCGACGATCCGGACTTGCCGTTCGAGCGACATTCCTCGGCGGCCACGGGTGACCGGAAGCCCCGCCGCCTCCCAGGCTGCGGTTCCCCCTTCGACGTTCACGACGGACGCATGGCCAGCCGCCAGAAGCGCCTCGCACGCCCGCTTTCCTCGAGATCCCGACCGGCAGATGACGTAGAGCGGCCGGGCTGGATCGGTGCTTCTTTCCTTCAGAAACGAGGCGGGATCGAGTTGGTCCAGGGGGACGTTTCTGGCGAAGTCGACATGGACCTCCTCAAACTCCATAGGGGTCCGGACGTCGATCAGGTCGAGCGGCTCTCCGTTGCGGTGATGATCGTTCAATTCCTGTGGAGTTGTTGTCTTGAACATGAATGTTTGCTCCTGAAGCTCAACTGGACACCACGTTGTCACGAATTTGTCGACATGTCGTAACATGTCGATCCTTTGGGTCAAAAAAATGTCAGGCGGTGTCCAAGGCCGGGACTATGCCGCCCCAAAGCGTTTCTCGATGCATTGAAGAATGCTCTGAAGGTGTGGCTCGACGACCTTGTAGTACACAAACCGCCCCTGCTTTTCGGCGCTCAGGAATCCGCACCGCTGCATCAGCCGCAGGTGTTCTGACGCCATATGGCTGGGGATATCGCACGCCTCGGCCAGCTCTCCGACCGGGTATTGTTTCTGAAGCAACATTTGGACCATCCGCAACCGGTGCGGATGAGCCAAGGTCCGCAGGCACTCCGCCGCCTGCTCCATCGCGGGAAGATCCGTCAGTCGAATTTCAGCGGGCTTCCTGGACAAGCGGGCCATCGAACTCTCCTCACCGCGACCTCGCCACAATTATGTCGTCATGTTCCGACATGTCAATCTGCAATTCTCCACAGGATGTACAGCGAATCCCTGGTTCGGGTGTGCGTCCCGGGCCAAATCGATCGCCCATTCGCACACATGTGTGTCAGATTTGTCAAAAGGGCTCCGCCAGGCGTGGGTGAGGTGAATGCTTTCGCCGCGAACGGGGTCTCCTGCGCCGTGGTGAGCGGGTCTTCTCGAGGCGATCCGAGTCCTTCGTTGTTCGAGGTACGCCATTTGCCAACGGCAGAGGAGCCCTCTTTCTCTCAAGGCTCCTGCTTCGTGCTGTCACTGAACGAAACCTCTGACAGTTCCCGCTCGTCCGCTGCACGCGAGACATCCTGTTACCACTTGGTGGATCGGGACTGCTGCCACCACGGCGAAGCGACCCGGCCGGCTCGTATCAGCGAGTCGGTCCGAACGGATGAGGCGCTCTGTGCGTTCCACAACCCGCGCGGCCAATTGAACATGATTACAGGACCGGGACGGGATCGCTGGACGCACGCTCCGGAGTACATGGTGACGGCGGTTCGTGTGCGGCGTTTGGCCGAAGGCGATGCAGAGGCGCCCACCGGCAAGAACTCGTGCGGTCGAGCTCCTCAACGGTCCGGCACAAGTGAGCGGGACTAAAGGCCTCCCATGGTTGCGATACTGCGATACCTCGTCTGGCGGTTGGCCCGGTTCGTCCTGGCGCTCCGGTATCGCGTCCGGGTTCACGGAGACGAAGACCTGCAGACGCTTCGGAGGCCGGTGCTGCTGCTTCCGAGCCATCCCGCCTACGTCGATCCTGTGCTGTTTCTCATCACGTTCTACGAGAGATTTCGTCCTCGCATCCTATTCGCCGAGGAGAACTTTCCTCATGCGATTGTCCGCCCTCTCACACGGCTCCTCAACGCGATCCCAGTCCCCTCACTTCAGCATCAGAGCGACGAGGCGCGGTCCCGCGCAGCGGGAGCGATTCAGGAAGTCATCGCCGCCCTGCGTCGGGGCGAGAACGTCGGCCTCTGGCCGTCAGGGCGGGCTCAGCGGGATGGCACGGAACAACTCGGCGCGGCAAGCGGATTGACCGAGATCCTCCAGGCTGTCCCCGAGGCGTCCATCGTGATCGTCCGGACCCGAGGGCTGTGGGGGAGCATGTTCAGCTATGCCCGGACGGGGAAAGCGCCGCCGCTTGGGCAGCGCCTCTGCCAGGGAGCGCTGCTAC
Source organism: Planctomycetota bacterium (assembly GCA_023429275.1). Classification (GTDB taxonomy): domain Bacteria; phylum Planctomycetota; class Planctomycetia; order Planctomycetales; family Planctomycetaceae; genus Planctomyces_A. The sequence goes on along the minus strand of JAEYWB010000402.1, from coordinate 7,276 downwards.
TGCTGGCAAATCTGATCTTCCTGATGCCTCGTCGCCGGGTCGACGTTACGGTTGAGCCGGTCGATCGCGAAAGGCTCCCACCGCTCGAGCGGGACAAGGTGAACCGCTGGTTCGAGAAGCGGTACAATATCGAGGGCCCCGAGCCGCCCACATTTGTTCCCTACCACTTCCTGATTGGTCCCCGACGGTACCAGTTTCCGAGGGTGTCGGCGGAGATCGGCCGCCAGATCGATCTCGAGCAGGCGCCCCGCGAGATCTGGAAGACGATCGCCGATCTCCTTTCGACCCACGGGGGCCGGACCTTTGATGCAGAACATCTCAAGGGAGAGTCCCCGCTCGATGAGCTCGGCTTCGACAGCCTGCAGAGAATGGATCTGGCCCTTGCAATTGAGCAGCAGTTCGGCGGCAGCGCCAATGCCGTGCCGTCGACGGTGGGCGATCTCGTCTCGCTGGCTCTCCACCAGCAGGCAAAGGCGACCGAGCAGCCGGTCTCCGTGGAATGGTTTCGTCCCCCGGCCAGGATTGTGCCGCCGGAGGTGCTCGCGACGAACATCCCGCAGGCCTTCGTCCGCCGGGCGCTCTCAGCCCCTCGAGACGTCGTCGCCGCCGATGATCTGTCGGGAGTCCTGACCTACGAGAAACTCCTCGTCGGGGCCTTGCTGCTCGCCCGCCGGTTTGAGGCTCTTCCGGGGGAGCATGTCGGTCTGATGCTCCCCGCATCCGTCGCCGCCGACCTCGCCTCGCTCGGACTCCTGCTGGCAGGCAAGGTGCCGGTCCTGTTGAACTGGACGACAGGCCCGGCGCACCTCAACCACTCGGTCAAGCTGACGGGGGTCACACATGTCGTGACTTCCCGGGCCCTGCGCGACCGACTGAGGATCCGGATCGACGAAATCGAGTTCCTTGACATGGAGGATCTGAAAGCCGGGATCGGCTGGTTCGAACGGCTGCGAACGCTCCTGGCGATCCGATTCGCCCCGGAATCCGTCCGACGCCGCTGTCCCTCTCCCGAACCCGGAGCCCGGGCCGCGATTCTCTTCACCTCCGGTTCCGAAAAAGCTCCCAAGGCGGTGCCGTTGACCCACGCGAACATCCTGGCGAATCTCCGCGCCGTTCCCGCGGTGCTCGAACTAACCAGCCGCGACGCGCTTCTTGGCTTCCTGCCGATGTTCCACGCGTTCGGCTTTACACTGGCGGGGCTGTTTCCCTTGCTATGCGGCATCCGGGTTGTCCATCACCCGGACCCGAGCGACGTCGCAGGATTGGCCGGCAAGATCGGCCGTTACGAACCGACCCTTCTCGTCGGCATGCCGACCCTGATCGGCCAGATCCTCTCGCGGGGCCGGCGCGGACAACTGGATTCCCTCACGCAGATTGTCGTGGGGGCGGAGAAATGCCCGGAAAGCCTGTTCGAGCTGGTGGAACGGGTTGCTCCCGAAGCGGTTCTGCTCGAGGCCTACGGCGTGACAGAATGCTCGCCGGGAATCACGGCCAACACACGAACGGCCAACCGCCGCGGGACGATTGGCCGTCCTGTCCCCGAGGTCGACATCCTGGTGACCGATCCGGAAACAAACGAACCCCTCCCCGCCGGCCGGATGGGAATGCTCCTTGTCAGAGGCCCGAATGTCTTCCCGGGGTATCTCGGCGAGGAAACCTCTCCGTTCGTCGAGGTGAACGGAAAGAGGTGGTATCGGACCGGGGACCTTGTCGAGGTCGACACCGAAGGTTTCGTTCACTTCCGAGGTCGACTGAAGCGATTCCTCAAGGCGGCGGGGGAGATGATCTCGCTCCCCGCGCTCGAAGAGCCGCTCGCAGCCCGGTTTCCCCCCGACGAGGAGGGGCCGCACGTCGCGGTCGAAGGGATCGATCAGGACGGCCGCCGCCGGATCGTCCTGTTCACGACCAGAGCGATCACCCTCGCCGAGGCGAATGAGACCCTCGCGAAGGCGGGACTGCATGGGATCATGCGGTTCGACGAAGTGCAGCAGATGCCTCGAATTCCCCTCCTCGGCAACGGAAAGGCGGACTACAAGCAGCTCCGAGCCCTGATCCTGGAGAAGCGTTCGCTCGCCGGTTGAGAACGGGCCCTGCTCTGCAGATAAGTCGGACGGCCCGTTCAATGGTCGTGATCGTCGCCTGGCCTGCCTCCGACGACGATTCCGTCGTCTGACCGTGATTTCCAATGAAAACAATGGTACTGACCTCGATCGGAAAGCCTCTGCAGGAGCGGAACCTCCCCGATCCCGAGCCGGGACCGAACCAGGTGTTGCTGAAGGTCCTGGCCTGCGGCGTCTGCCGGACCGATCTCCACATTATCGACGGCGAACTCCACGATGCCGCGATGCCGGTGACCCCCGGGCACGAAGTGGTTGGGGTCGTCCAGAGGGTCGGAACTCGAGTCGAGGGACTCGCGGTCGGGGATCGTGTCGGAGTTCCCTGGTTAGGATGGACCTGCGGCGAATGCGTCGATTGCCGAAGCGGACGCGAAAACCTCTGCGACCGAGCCCGCTTCACGGGATACCACCTTCCCGGAGGGTACGCCGAACGCATGACGGCGGACGCACGTTACTGCTTTCCGCTTCCACCAGGGCTCGACGCCGTGGAAGCCGCTCCACTCCTCTGCGCAGGCCTCATCGGCTACCGGACGTTGCGGATGGCCGGGGACCCCGGGCGCGTTGGAATCTACGGCTTCGGGGCGGCCGCGCACCTCGTCGCGCAGGCCGCGCGGTTTGAGGGACGCGAGGTGTACGCGTTCACGCGTCCCGGGGATGTGGAATCGCAGAAGTTCGCACTGTCGCTGGGGGCCGCATGGGCGGGGGATTCCGACATGGCCTCTCCCATCCCTCTCGATGCCGCGCTTCTCTTCGCTCCCGTCGGGGCACTTGTCCCACAGGCCCTGCGGCAGGTTCGCAAAGGGGGTGTCGTCGTCTGCGGCGGCATCCACATGAGTGACATTCCGTCGTTCCCCTACGAATGGCTTTGGGGGGAACGGAGCGTCCGGTCCGTCGCAAATCTCACGCGGGAAGATGGCCGCCAGTTCCTGGACCTGGTCGGAAAGGCTGGAATCCGCGCGACGACCGAAGTCTTTCCGTTGTCAGCAGCGAACGAAGCCCTCCGGCGACTCAGGAGAGGCGAGCTCAATGGAGCCGCCGTCCTCGTCCCCGAACCTGCTGAATAACTGACGGCTGTCGCCCGGGAGATGCGAATGAACACGCTCATTGAACATCTGCTTCGCCCCGAGGCCTTTGACCATCCAGTGGAGCAGTTCGAGGTTCTCCAGACGCACATCTCCTGGGTGATCCTGACCGGCCCGTACGCCTACAAGATCAAGAAACCGGTCCACTTCGGATTCGTCGACTTCCGCTTCCTCGAACAGCGGCGGGCGTGCTGTGAAGAGGAACTTCGCCTCAACCGTCGACTCGCTTGCGGACTGTATGTCGCCGTTCGCCCGATCATGGGACCGGTCGACTCCCCCTCGCTCGTCGTATCAGGAGCCAACGATCGCAAGGAGATCATCGATTTCGCCGTACAAATGCGACAGTTCCCTCAGACTCAACTCTTGCCCGCAGTGCTTGAGCGCGGGGAACTGACGGCTCGTCACATCGACCAGCTCGCCGACAGATTGGCGGCCTTTCATGCTCAAATCGAGGTCGCCCGGCCGGACGATCCCTTCGGCGAGGCAGCGACTCTGCATGAGCAGATGGAGGATAACCTCCGTGTCTTGAGAAAGACCGATGTGGCTGGGGCGCTCTCGGCCATCGAGGAGTGGATCGAAAATGAGACACGCCGCCTGGAGCCGTGGTTCCACAAGCGGAAGTGGCTTGGGCGAATTCGAGAGTGCCATGGAGACCTGCATCTGGGAAACATGGTCTTCCTGGACGACCGAATCGAGATGTTTGATTGCCTCGAGTTCAATCCGCAGCTCCGGTGGATCGACGTCATCGACGAGATAGCCTTCCTGGCAATGGACCTCACCGAGCGAGGGAAGCCGGACCTCGCCGCGCGGGTGCTGAACCGGTGGCTCGAGCAGACGGGCGACTATCAGGGGCTCGCGGGATGGCGGTGGTACTTCGTCTATCGAGCGCTCGTCCGTGCGAAGGTCACGGCCATTCGACTCATGCAGCAGGACGAGCCTCCGACATCCGAGGTCCGCTCCACGCTCCTTCGAGATCTTCAACGGTACATCGAGCTCGCCGCAGAGCAGACCCGGCCCAGGCCGATGTCGGTCGTCATCACGCACGGGGTCTCAGGGACAGGAAAGTCCCATCTCGCGATTCAGCTTGCAGGCCGGACCGGCGCCATCCGCCTCCGTTCGGATGTCGAACGGAAGCGTCTGTTCGGTCTCTGGGGGACGCCTCGCACCGAGATCCGGACCGGCGACCCCTATCGTGCGGAAGTGACGGACGAGATCTATCGGGAGGTGCTCCCCGATCTCGGTCGACAGATCCTTGCGACCGGCTTTCCCGTCATCATCGACGCCACCTTCCTCCGGCGACGGCACCGGGCGTCATTGCGAGGCGTTGCGAAAGAAGCGGGTGTTCCATTTGTGGTTCTCGACCTGGTCCTTGATCAGGCAATCGCCCGGTCCCGGATCATGGAGCGCCATGCCCAAGGGGGCGACCCTTCAGACGCCGACGTTGTCGTTCTGGATCAACAACTTTCGGGCGACGAGCCCCTGTCGGCCGAAGAACGCAGTGAGGCGATCCTGGTCGACGGCCCGAATCCGGACATTGAGAAACTCACAATGGCGATCAGGTCCCGATCCGCTCCCGCGCCGTCGCTGCCGACGGTGGACAGTCCTTGTTAGAGCGGATTCATCCCGTGCTATCCCGGCGGATCTTCGTCAGGCATGTTCCATGCATGGAATGGAGTCGTCGGCACTCACCGGACTTCAATCCGATCGAGCCCCTCTGGTCCAGGGTGAAGACGTTCCTTCGCGGCGTCGCGGCCCGGCATTTCACCGTCTTTCTCGCTTTGTGGCGTCGTCGGTCGATTTGCGTGAACGCTCCTGCCTGGTCGTGGCTTATCGGCACCCGGGATGCCCTTGTGCCCCCCGGATAGCTTCGCGTGTCGGAACCTTCCATAATCTCCGGGAACGCTGCTTTCTGGCCGGGTGAACTGGATGTCTGAGAACGCTGCACCGATGAATCTTCTCCTCGTGGAGGATGAAGACGAGTTCCGTCAGCTTGCCGCGCAGTGGCTGACGAAGAAACGCCATGTCGTCCACCAGGCGGCAAACGGTCAGGAAGCACTCCGTGAGCTTGAACGACGGCAATTTGACGTCGTCGTCTGCGACATGAATATGCCGGGCATTTCGGGGCTCGAAGTTCTCCAGCGGATGAAGGAAGCCGAGTCCGAAGCCGAAGTCATCATCCTCACGGGACAGGCGACCGTCGAGAACGCCGTCGAGGCGATGAAGCTGGGGGCGCTCGACTACCTGACGAAACCGTTTCCCCTCGCGGAGCTCGAGCGACGGTGCCGGCTGGCCTTCGAACGTGGTCGACTTCAGCGAGAGAATCGGAACCTCAAGTCGCTGATCCAACGGGAGCAGCGACCGCCAAAGATCGTCGGCCAGTCCGCGGCAATGCAAAGCGTGTTTCGCTTGATCGAACGCGTAGGGCGATCGAATAAGGCTGTTCTCATCCAGGGAGAAAGCGGGACCGGCAAGGAACTCGTCGCGAGAGCGCTGCAGGCGGCTAGTCCAAGAGCGGACAAGCCATTCGTCACCATCAACTGCGCCGCGCTTCCCGAAACCCTGGTCGAGAGCGAACTGTTCGGCCACGAAAAGGGCTCGTTCACCGGGGCCACAGGGACGAAGACCGGGCTGTTCGAAGTCGCCGATGGGGGAACCCTGTTCATTGACGAGATTGGAGAGCTGCCGCTGGCACTTCAGCCAAAGCTGCTCCGCGTGCTGGAAGATGGCTCGCTCCGGCGGATCGGATCTCATCAGGAGCGAAAGGTCGACGTCCGGATCATCGCGGCGACGAACCGCAACATGGAACAGGAAGTTCAAGCGGGACGATTCCGCGAAGACCTCTATTACCGCATCAACGTCTTTTCCCTCGTCCTGCCGCCGTTGCGGGAACGGAAAGGGGACCTGCCACTCCTCGTGTCGGCATACCTGGGAGATGAGTGGGAGGTCGACCCGGACGCGTTAGCTGTCCTGGAGAGTTATCGCTGGCCTGGAAACATCCGCCAGCTCATCAACGCCTTGGAGCGGGCCAAGATCCTGGCAGACTCGAATGTCATTGTCGTCGACGATTTGCCGCGCGAGGTTCTCCAGGCTGCTTCTCCAGGTACGCCCGAAGAACCCTCATCCCTGGAGGCCGGAAGCGGCGAAGGTCAGGCCGAGACATCAGGCTCCGACGAATCGCAAACCGGAGACACGCTCCAGGCACGGGAACGTCAGCACGTCATCGACATTCTTCGCCGGGAGCGGGGCAACAAGGCCCAGGCAGCTCGAGTGCTCGGAATCCATCGCCGTAAGCTCTATCGCCTGCTTGAGCGACTGAACATCGATCCAGACAAGGTCTAGACCGGGATGCTCATTTGCCCATTCCGGAGCGGGGGAATGGGGGATAAGACCATTCGAGGAGGACTTTGCCCGGGTGGAAGAGGCCGCATGAGTCGACTGTTGCGACTCATTGAAGCCGGTCGGACTGACCCGGGTCGCATGACGACGCACCGGATTCCGTTCTCCGAGGTTGATCGTGCCGTCCGTCTCATGGAGACGAACGAGGACGGCATCATCAAGCCGCTTATCACCTTCGGATGAGATCATCCACGACGGCGCTCCGCCGGGCGCCGTCGCAGACAACTCTCCTAGAGCGATCGCTGCTTTCGGTAGGCGACAACGGTTTCCAGGTTGTCCCTTTCATTGGATAACTTCTCGACAACATCCCGAAAGGCCTTGTCGATGAACTGGTGGTCGTCGATTCCCACCGAGTTGGCAAGCAGGTTGTCGATATCAGCTGTGAGATCCATTACCCGCGACTCGTAATATCGCTGGGCTCCGTCAAGAAAGCTCTTGGCTAGCTCCTCCCGCGTAGGAAGTGGCATGGCTACGGCCTTTGAAGAGAGGGAGTACTGCCTCGTCGACCCTGACGTCCCGGATCACGACACGATGGCATGACGCTGCCACGCTATGGTGGTTCCCGTATTCCGCAAGGTGGTTCGTGCAAAGAAATCGAATGTCATACTTTTGCCGCCAGGGCCGAAATCGGGACTCAACGTCCCCCGCGCAAGATGCTCCGGCCTTCTTGCTTCTGTCGAT
>JAEYWB010000273.1 GCA_023429275.1 Planctomycetota bacterium | reverse complement strand
CAACCCCTCGAAAATTGCCCGCTGGGTCACGACACTGCCGCCATGAGCATGCGAATCATTTCCGGCCGCTTCCGCCGCCGAAGGCTTCTTTCGAACCCGGGCGACGTCACGCGCCCGATCCTCGACCGCGTCAAGGAGTCCCTCTTCCAGCGGCTTGAGGCGGATCTCGTCGGCAAGAAGGTGGCGGACGTCTTCGCCGGGACCGGCACGATCGGCCTCGAGGCGATGAGCCGCGGGGCGGTGACCTGCGTCTTCGTCGAGCAGGACAAGGTCGCCGCTTCCCTCCTCAAACAGAACATCGAATCGCTCGGCGTCGAGGAGGACACCCTCTGCTGGTGGACCGACGCCCTGCTCTGCAGCTATCGCCCCAAGGGAGACAGCGCGAAGTTCGTCCCGTTCGACGTCATCTTCTTCGACCCGCCGTACAAGATCGCCGGAGACATCCGTCCCGATACGAAGCTCTACCGGGCCGCGAAGCGTCTCGCCCGCCCCGATGTCTCCTCGCCGGACGCCCTCTTTATCCTCCGGATCCCCGACCGGACCGAGGTCGAAGTCCCGCCGCAGTGGAAGGCGGAATGGGAGATCGAGATGTCGAGCATGATCATCCGGGTTCACCGGAAAGTGGCGGCAGGAGTCGCAGGCGACGAAATCGCCGAACCCGACGATCCGGAAAGTGTCTCCGATTCCGGCCCCACCTGATCTGCAAGGCTCGTCGGCCGTGGCGACATGCCCATCACAGCTGGAGGCCGAGCGAAGCGCGTGTTGACGGATACACAAGCTATTTTGGCAGACCTCGCAAACCGGGATGAAGCCGGCCGGCGGCGTTCGTGGACATACTCCATCCTTTGGGGCGACGATGCGATCACTCTGCCGCTCGTCCAGACCGCACTGGAGGCGCTGGATGGATGGGGGAGAGTCGTCCACGACGAGGAGGACCGATTCCTGCGGAACGCCATCCACGGTGCATTCCTCGTCCTCCGACGAGCGACCACGCAGAGCCGTGACTACGACGACCTGATTCCCCGCTGCGTGGTCACCTTGTTTGACTGCGAGAATGTCTGGGTTGCGGGGCTCGCGATCCGGTATTTCGAGTGGTTTCCTCGCTTCCAGGAGCATTGTCTGACGCAACTTGTTGGGTCGGCCCGAGACCATCGCATTCTGGGCGCCGTTCCATTCAATCTGGCAAGCGTTGCGTTTGTCGTGCTCTGGAACCTTCGTCCTGATCTTGCGAAGCTCCCGGACCTCCGCCCGTCATGGCAACAGTGCATTACCGACCACCTGGAATTTGCTCGCCAGATCAGCGACTCGCCAGACAATCGTGACGTCTATGAACGGAACTGTCTGATCGCGAACCAACTCATGTGGCTCTGAAAGAGGCGATGAGGCCAAGCCGGGGCCCTGATTACTCGACGTACAGAAACTCGTTCGAGTTCAGCAGCGCATGGCAGAAGTCGAGGAACCGGGGCCTCGTTTCCTCGTGTGACAGGGTTGTCTCGGGCGGGCTGAGGAAGTCGACGCTCCGCTTGAGCTCGCTCTCGACCGGGTCGCGGCTCACGGCCAGCCGGTAGGCGTGGCGGACACGGGAATCGATGCCCCCTCCCTCCACTTCCTTCTCGACCCGTTCGGCGAACTTCTTCGCGCGGGCGATCATGCTCGGGCTGTTGATGAGCAGCAGCGACTGCGTCGGCGTTGTGGTGACGTTGCGGTCGCCGGCGCTCACAAGGCGGTCCGGAAGGTCGAAGACGTCGAGGAGCGGGTCCCGCTTGTTGCGGATCATCTTGACGAACACCGTCCGGCGCGGAGCGGCGAAATCGGAGCCTGGGCCGCCCGTCGTCAGGTCGAGTTCGCCCGAGACTGCCAGGAGAGCGTCGCGGATCTGCTCGGCGGCGAGCCGGCGAACCGGGAATCGCCAGAGGAGCCGGTTGGCGGGGTCGACCATTTTCGGATCGACACTCCCCGGGGAGTGCGGCGTCGCGGCCGCAGACTGCCGGTAGGCGGCCGACATCACGATCTCTTTGTGTAACCCCTTCATACGCCAGCCGTTTGCGACGAACTTGCGGGCGAGGAAGTCGAGAAGCTGCGGGTGCGACGGTGGTTCGCCGAGGCGGCCGAAATCGCTGACGGAGGCGACGAGTCCGGTGCCGAAATGCTGCTGCCAGAGGCGGTTGACGATGACCCGCGTCGTGATCGGGTTGTCGGGCTGTGTCAGCCAGCGGGCGAGGGCGGAACGTCTGCCGGAGGACTCCGGAGCGGTCGAAACCGGCTCAATCGGGAGCGGAGCGGTGTCAAAGACGCTCGGGACGCCCGGCTCCACCGCGCCGAGACGGGGCTTCTCGGGAATCATCACCACCGGCGCGACCTTGTCGATGTCGCACGCCGCCGGAACCACCGGCAGCGACTTCGGCTTGAGGTCGTCGAACGCCGCGAGTTCCTTCTGCAGGGCCTCCCACTCCTTCTTCTGGTCACCCTTCAGCTTCGTCCCGATGTTGTTCCATTCCTCGAGGACCTGCAGCTCGACGAGATGGGCGATCTGTCGCTCGTAGCAGTCCCTCTCCGGCGGGCTCTTCGCCATGATCCCCTGGATATCCTCGGGAAACATGCCGATGGCATGCTTGCGGGAGTTTTCGCGGTAGGGAATCTGGATCGCGTCGATCTTCTGCCGGATCGCGGCGGTCTTCTCTTCCCAGATCGACTGTTGCTCGCGGTATTTCGCTTCGGCATCGGCCCCGGCGATCGGCACGTTGTCCCGGAAGCCGACGTTCGCAAAGAACGCCTGCAGTCGAAAATAGTCCTTCTGGAGGATCGGGTCGAACTTGTGGTCGTGGCACTTCGCGCAGCTGAAGCCCATGCCGAGGAAGACATCGGCCGTCGTCTCGGTCATGTCTTCCAGGATCACTCGCCACTGCTGCCGGGCGTCGCGCTGGTTGTATTCGTAGATCCCGTGCCGCAGGTATCCGGTGGCGATGAGAGCTTCCGCGTTGCCCGGTGCGAGCTCATCGCCGGCGAGCTGTTCGCGGACGAACTGGTCGTACGGTTTGTCGTCGTTGAAAGACTTCACGACATAGTCGCGGTAATGCCAGGCATGCGGCCGATAAGTGTCCTGCTTGTAGCCGTCCGAATCAGCGTAGCGGACAAGGTCGAGCCAGAACCGCGCGGCGTGCTCGCCATGGCGTGGACTGGCGAGCAGCGAATCGACAAGCCGCTCGTACGATTCGGGAGACGAGTCCGACAGGAACGCATCGACTTGCTCGAGCGTCGGCGGAAGGCCGGTGAGGTCCTGGTAG
>JAEYWB010000247.1 GCA_023429275.1 Planctomycetota bacterium | reverse complement strand
AATCGAAGCGACTCGTAAGCGACTCAAGGAGCTTCAGGACCGGCGGATTGACCGTCTCAGTGCAGAGGAACTCGCGGCAGAGGAACTGGACCTCACACTCGTGGAGAAGGAACGTGAGGCGTGGATGAAGTTGCAGGGGATCCGGGACCTGCTCAAGAAGGTGGTGACCGAGTTTCCATCGACCGAGGCCTCCCGGATCGCGGCGGAAGCCCAGAACCTCATTCCGGCCACGGAAGCGCCTCTCAAGCCGGCCGCCATCCCCGCGAAGCCCAGCTCCCCGCTCAGCGACTACGCGCCCGGTTCTCACGGGATTCGTGCTGAGTGAGAGATCTGCAACGATCTCGCCAGACCGCTCCGCAGGTTTTGCAGTCAAGGTGATTCGGCGACATAACGGTCGAGGCGAGTCCGTGACGAATCTCGAATGAGGGCAATTTCGACGTGACGAACTCTCCCGCTGTGGAATCTGCGACCTCCCACGCGGCTCCATCGCTTCCGATCCTCACGCTGCGAAACGTCGGCAAGACCTACACCATGGGGGAGGTCTCCGTCCCGGTCCTTCAAGGGGTCGACCTCGAGATCATCGAGGGAGAGATCACCGTCATCGTCGGCCCGTCGGGGTCGGGGAAGAGCACGCTGCTGAATATGGTCGGCGGGATCGATACCCCCTCGACCGGCACGATTCACTTCCGCGATCAGGAAGTCAGCCGGTTCACCGACTGGGAGCTGACGGAATATCGCCGGCGGCGGATCGGGTTCGTCTTCCAGTTCTACAACCTCGTTCCGACCCTGACGGCGGTCGAAAACGTTCTCGTCTCAACCGAGATCTGCCAGGATCCGCTCGATCCGGTCGAGTCGCTCAAGCTGGTCGGGCTCGAGCACCGCCTCGACCATTTCCCCTCGCAGATGTCCGGGGGAGAGCAGCAGCGTGTCGCGATCGCGCGGGCCCTGGCGAAGAACCCCGACCTGCTGCTGTGCGGCGAACCGACCGGGGCACTCGACCTGAAGACCGGGCGGCACATCCTGGGAGTCCTGGTCGAGCTCAACCGGAACCTCAAGAAGACCATCCTGATCATCACGCACAACGTGGCGATCTCCGGGATCGCGGATGTCCTCGTCCGGATCGGCTCGGGGACGATCGAGGAGGTGAAGCGGAACGACCACCGGATCGCCGCGGAAGAGGTGACCTGGTGAGCATGCTCACCCGAAAGCTTCGCCGTGACCTGTGGGGAACCAAAGGTCTGCTGGCGACGATCGTGATCCTGATCGTGATCGGGATCATGTCTTTCGTCATGTTCCTGACGCTGTCGCTCAACCTCGACAGCTCCCTCCAGGCGTACTACTCGCAGTGCCGGATGGCGGACTTCTGGGTCGATGTCGAGAAGGCCCCGCTGCATGACCTGCAGCGCGTCGCTCAGATCCCCGGGGTGTCGGAGGTTCGGGCCCGGATCTCGTTCCCGGTGTCGCTCGACATCGCCGCCGCGACGCGGCCGATCTCGGGACGCGTCATCTCCCTTCCCGATGAACCGGCGCCGGTCATCAACCAGGTCCTCATCCAGCGGGGGGGCTACTTCACCGGCCTGCGGCACGAAGAGGTCCTCATCAACGAGGGCTTCGCCCGGAGCTGGGGGATCCACCCCGGCGACCGGATCAACGTGCTGCTGAACGGAAAGAGCCAGGAGCTGACTGTCGTCGGCACCGCGATGGGCTCGGAGTTCGCCCTGACGATTCCGCCGGGCGGACTGCCGGACAATCGCAACTACGCAATCCTCTACATCCCCGAGACGTTTGCCGAGGAGGCGTTCGACTACCAGGGGGCCGCCAACCAGGTCGTGGGACTGCTGACGCCGGAATACCAGGGCCGGGGCCGGCTCGTCTTCGAGCGGATCGAGACCTTCCTGAAGCCGTTCGGCGAGCCGCAGGTGACCGAGCGGGACGACCAGCCGGCGCACAACCTCCTTTCGGCCCGCATCGAGCAGATGCGGACGGTCAACCTGATCATTCCGTCGCTGTTCCTGATCGTCGCCGCCCTGATCATGAACATCCTCATGATGCGGATCGTCGAGCAGCAGCGGACGATCGTCGGCACCCTCAAGGCGATCGGCTACTCCAACTGGGCGCTCTCGCGGCACTACCTCCAGTTCGGAACCGTGGTCGGGCTGGCGGGAGGGTTTCTCGGCGTTGTCCTGGGTCAGATCGAGACACAGGCAATGCTTCAGCAGATGCGGCTGTTCTTCGAATTCCCGCGGATCGAGACCGCGCCGATCCCATGGCTTGTCGTGAGTGCGATCCTGCTCAGCCTGGCGATCTCGGCGATCGGGACGATCAACGGCGTTCAGCAGGTGCTGCATCTCTCACCCGCGGCGGCGATGCGCCCCAAGCCCCCCGCCAGCGCCCATCGGACGCTGCTGGAACGATGGACCGCCCTGTGGCGACGGCTCGGGTTCCGCTGGCAGATGGCGCTCCGGAGCATCGGCCGGCAGAAGGTTCGGACCGGAACGAACCTGTTTGCCGCCACGATGGGGACGGCGATCATCCTGCTGGTGCTGCACATCACCGACTCGATCCACGAG